>CAZCCS010000281.1:0-4600 GCA_964497005.1 uncultured Acidimicrobiaceae bacterium
ACCCGATCGTCTCCCTCTGGGACCTCGCCGCAATCCAGGTGATCGTCGAGGAGGCCGGCGGCCGGTTCACCGATCTTTCGGGGATCGCACGCGCCGACGGCGGTAGCGCGATCAGCTCGAACGGCCTGTTGCACGACGAGGCGCTCGTCATCCTGAACAGCAGCCGCAACGACGCCCGCCGCGCCTAACGTCGCTCCATGGCCACCCGAATCGGTCCCGGAGTCTTGGAGATCGACACCCTCCTCGGCGGATGGTCCCGGGTCACCGCCGGCTACCTGATCGAGGGGCCCGCGCCCGTGCTCGTCGAAACCGGGAGCCAGAGCTCGGTGCCGGCGCTGCTCGAAGCCTTGACCGAACTGGGCGTGGCTCCCGGTGACCTGGCCGGCGTGGCCGTCACCCACATCCATCTCGACCACGCCGGCGGCGTCGGCGATGTCGCCCGGGCGTTTCCAAAGGCCACCGTATACGTCCACGAAAAAGGCGCCCGCCATCTCGCCGACCCCGAACGCCTCGTCAAGTCCGCCGCGACGGTCTACGGCGACCTCCTCGACACGCTCTACGGACGGCTCGACCCGACACCCCCCGAGCGGATCCACGTCCTCGAGGATGGCGAGGCGATCGACATCGGAAACGGGCGGACATTGACCACGGTTGACTCGCCGGGCCACGCCAAGCACCATCTCGCCTTGCACGACAACGACAGCGGCATCCTCTTCGCCGGCGACGCGGTCGGGGTACGCCTTCCCGACGCAGGCGTGCTACGCCCAGCGACACCGCCGGCCGACTTCGACCTCGACCAGGCGCTCAACTCGCTGGAGAAGTTCAAGCACCGGCGCCCTGCCGGCGTCGCGCTCGCCCACTACGGGCTGCTCCCCGACCCGATGGGGATGCTGGACGAGGCGGAGCAGACTCTGCGCCAGTGGGCCGAGGTAGCTGAGCGGGCCTGGAGGGCCGACGAGGACATCGCGTCCGCGCTGCAACAGGCGTTCACCCCCGACCTCGACAACGTGGACCCCGACAACATCGCCAAGCTCGAGACCCTGAACGGCATCCACTCGAACGCCGCCGGCCTGCGGATCTGGCTGGAACGCACCAACCAGGACGCCCGCACCCACGACTAGCTCGCCGGAGCCAACTCCCCGGCGCCGCGCAAGTACTGCGTCTGGTAGAGGTCACGGTAAAGGCCGCCCTCGGCGACCAGCGCAGCGTGCGTACCCCTAGCGACGATCCGCCCGTCGTCCACCACGAGGATCTGGTCGGCGGCCTGGATCGTCGACAGCCGGTGGGCGATGACGACCGACGTCCGACCCGCGAGGGCGGCCGCGAGGGCTTGCTGAACGAGAAGCTCAGTCTCCGAGTCGAGATGCGCGGTGGCCTCGTCGAGGATCACCACCGCGGGGTTCTTCAACAGCACCCGGGCGATCGCCAGCCGTTGCTTCTCCCCACCGGACAGCCGGTATCCCCGCTCGCCGACGACCGTGTCGTAGCCGTCGGGCAGGGATTCGATGAGGTCGTGGATGCGCGCAGCCTGGCAGGCGGCCTTGATCTCCTCGTCCGTCGCATCCGGCCGGGCGTATCGCAGGTTCGCGGCGATGCTGTCATGAAAAAGGTGGGCGTCCTGCGTGACAACCCCAATCGATGACGTGAGTGACGCGAGGGTCACGTCGCGAACGTCGTGGCTGTCGATCTTCAATGACCCGCGGGTCGCGTCGTAGAGGCGGGGAATCAACGCGGACAGCGTGGTCTTCCCTGCACCCGACGGGCCGACCAGCGCGGTCATGGTCCCCGGCTCGGCGACGAAGGAGACGTCGCGCAGAACCCACGCGCCAGGCTCGGTGCTGAGCGCATCGTTGGCGTGGTCGGCAGTCGTCTCCAACGAAGCCACCGAAACGTCGGCAGCCGCCGGGTACCGGAACCAGACCCCGTCAGCCTCGATCCTGCCCTTGATGTCGGTCAGCGGCACCGCGTCGGGTCGCTCGGCGACAGCGGGCGGGGTGTCGAGGACCTCGAAGACACGGTCGAAGCTGACCACCGCTCCGAGCAGGTCGACCCGGGTGCTTGCAAGATCGGTCAACGGCGAATACAACCGGGTCACATACGCCGCCAGCGCGACGACGGTCCCGACCTTGAGGCTGCCGCTGACCGCCCACCGGCCGCCGAGCCAGTAAACCGCTGCTGTGCCCACCGCTCCCACCAGCGAGAGCGCTGCGAACAGGTACCGGCTCAGTAGGGCCAGCCGGATGCCCGAGTCGCGAACCGCAGCGGCTCGCCCGGAGAACTCCTTGGACTCCTGGGCCGGCCGCCCGAACAACTTCACGAGCATGGCGCCGGCGACGTTGAAGCGCTCGGTCATCGTCGCGCTCATGTCGGCGTTCAGCTGCATACGCCTCCTCGACAGCCGGCTGATCCGCGACGCCATCACCCGGTCGAGCAGAACGAACGGCGGCAGCACGATCAACGCGAGTCCGGTGATCCCTGGGCTCAGGAAGAACATCGGTACCAGGGTCGCGACCAGGGTCAGGATGTCTGACGCGACCGACGCGGCGGTGCCTACCGCGTTTTGGGCGTCGAGGACATCGTTGGTCAGGCGGGACATCAATGAACCGGTCTGCGTGCGGGTAAAGAACGCGACGGGCATTCTCTGCACGTGGTCGTAAAGCTGCGCCCGAAGGTCGTAGATGATTCCCTCACCGATAACCGAGCCGAGCCACCGGTTGACAAGCGACAGAGCTGTCGTCGCCAAGGCCAGACCGACCATGCCCGCGGCCAGCATGTCCACCAGGTGGAGGTTGTGGTGCCCGATTCCCTTGTCGATGAGTTCGCGGACCAGCAGCGGCGGTATCGACCCGATTCCGGCGCTGGCAAGTATCGCGACCAGGTACAGGGCCAGCCGTGGACGGTACGGGCGCAGGAATCGCCAGATCCTCGCGAGTGTGCCCTTGGTCACCGTCGCCGCTTTCAGTTCAGCTGGGTCACGGATCGATCCGCGGTATCCCCTCAATCTCTTATCCCCTTTGTAATGTTGTAATCGGAAACGGTCTGGAAGACGTTCTTGTTCCCCGATGCAGGTTCCAGGACCATGATGGCCCCAACTGAGCAATGATTTCGCTGGTGGACCTGCAGCTGCGACTGCTGACCAGGGGGGAAGCCGAGCGGGTGGTCCGCCGGCGCAACGACCCCTCGGCCGGCGATCTGCCTTGGGCGGACGATTACCCCCTCGACGGCGACGCGCGGGCCTGCGCGGCGTACGTGACCCAGCTGCCCCTGGACGCGGGACCTGCGGCCAGCAGCCCGTTCGGCTACTACCAAATAATCGAGGACGGCTTGGTCATAGGCGGCATCGGGTTCCACGGGCCTCCGAGGGCCGGGGTGGCCGAGGTCGGCTACGGCGTCGTGCCAAAGGTCCGAGGCCGCGGTGTGGCGACTGCGGCGTTGCGCCTTGCGGTCGCGATCGCCAAGTCGAGCCGCCAGGTTTCCCGTCTGATCGGGCGGACCACCCCCGACAACCTGGCCTCCCAGCAGGTCATGCGAGCGGCCGGGATGCAGGTCGTGGGGCAGGACGAGGAGTTCCTTCACTTCGAGATGACGATCGAGGCGCCTGGCTAACAGGTGGCCCAGCTGTCCGAATTGAACAAATATGAGTAGATGGACCGATCCGCAAGCCCGCTACGTCGCCTTTCGTGTGTATTCGCGGTAGCGACCGCCGCAGCCCTGGCAACGTCCGGGTGCTCGTCCTCGCACCACGGCGCCGCTGTCTCGGGCGCCAACCAGGGGACCTTGGGGGTCGGCGCTGGATCGGACACTTCGTCGACGCTCGGTGATTCCACGACCTCGACGTCTCCTGGCTCCATCCGGGCGGGAGCTAGCGCGACGACGATCGCTGGCGCCTCCTCCCCGTCGTCTTCTGCGTCGCGCCAGGGCGGCCCGACTCCAGCGACGGGCTCGGGTTCGGCCTCTTCCAACGGCGGCACAGGTTCGCCGGCACCCGCTGTCCCCGGGACCTACACGATCGACCAGTCCGGCGGTATCACCACCACGCCGTCTCTTTACTCTGCCAACGAACCTCCACAAGGCACTCTCGTCGTCGACCCGGCGCAGCCCAACGGCATCCAGGTGGAGCACCGCTACGTCCAGCAGGGGAACCAGCCCGCCAACACCACGGCCCAATACCTTCCGAGCGGTCCGGTGATCCTCTCCACGACCGAAGGATCAGGATCCGGAGGCGTTTCCTGCACGTTCAACCCGCCGATCGCGGCACCGCCTTGGCCGCCAGCGGCTGGCAAGACGTTCTCCTCGCAAGGCAACTGCGGGAACGGTACGACCGTCACCATTCAGGGGAAGATCTCAGGAAGCCAGACCACGACGCTCAAAGACGGCGAGACCTTCACTGTCTGGGTGATCGAATCGACCATCAACATGACCGGTCAGATCACGGCAAGCGGCACCCAGGTCGACTGGTATGCCCCGTCGCTCCGGCTCCCGACCCACGAGCAGGTTGACGTTAAGGGCACCTATAGCGGCGTCCAGTTCACCCTGCATTCAGTCAGCGATCTGGTCAGCAGCCACCCGTCCTGACGCGCCGTCGCCCGGGCTATCACAA
>CAZCCS010000282.1:0-4590 GCA_964497005.1 uncultured Acidimicrobiaceae bacterium
CCACCGACCTCAGCATTATCAGTGCTGCGCTCTAACCGGCTGAGCTATAGCCCCCAAAATCGGGACTTTTGAGATTACACGACGGTCGCAACCCCTCGCCTCCGGCTCGGTGGAGCGCCGGGGTTCTCGCTTTCGCCAGGTGAGATTGGGTGACAAATCGTTCTTTGGGCGACGGAACGCGCCATTTCCAACAGCGATTTTTAGCCCAAACCGATTTCCGCGAGCCAAGCGTGATGCGACGCCATGGCCCACCGGCCCACCGGCCCGCCGCCCCGCGGCGGCCCAACCGACCAAAACGCCGCCCCTAGACCTCCTCGTCCTCCGCCGCCGGCGAGACACCGAGTCGGATGCCGCCGATCACCTCGCTGATCAGGTTGTAGATCACCGCCGCCAGGACGTTGGCGATCGTGCCCGCGACCGCCAGGACTGCTCCGGCGGCGCTTGTGTAAAGGGCGATGGTGCCGGGATGAAGGACGTAGCTCTTCACGTCGAAGAGCGACCTGATCGACCGCTGGATCGAATCAACCGCCCCGAACGCGTCGGCGACCAACCAAAGGAATATCGAAGCGATGACGAAGATCACCAACAGGATCAAGTAGAAGACGATCGACACCTTCGCCACCGAGTACACGTCGAGGAGTGCATCTCCTAGCACATCGGCGGGAGCTACCCCGCCGGCGCCACGAACGGCCCCGGCGCCACCAACGGCCCCGGCGCTACCGACCGCTCCGGCGCCAACCGCTCCGGCGCCAACCGCTCCGGCGCCACCAGCTGGTCCCGCCCCAGGCAGGCCGCCGACCGTGGGCTCTCCCCGAGCCGGCGCCAAGCCCCGGGACTTCTTCGACGGGCGGGCCGGTTTGGTGACCGACCGTTTCAAGCCTCTGAGAAACCCGGTGGGCGCCCCAGCGACGCCGGCGGCGCCCGACGAGCGGGCGACTGCTGACCGGCGCGCTCCGGAACGTGGAACCGAGGGCACCCCAGGGTCCGGAGCGGCCGTCGCCCTCCCAGACGCCGTAGCGATCCGCCCGGTCCCGGCCCCCACAGCCGAACCAGGCCGCCCACCCGAACCGGACGCCCTAGCCGAACCGGACCCCCCAGCCGAACCAGCGCGTTCCGGCGAATCGGCTCGCCCGCGCCCGCCTGCCTGACCAGTCGCCCCGGGCGCCGGCCCAGACGGCGCTGCCCCAGCCCGACCTGATCCCGATGTCGCCGGCGGGGACCTTCGACCGTTCAGGTCCCAATCGTCCCACGAAGGCTGCCGGACGGGCGCCGGTTGAGAAGATCGCTTGCCAGTAGAAGGTGCCTTGCTGACCGCCTTACGAAGTCGGTCCGCCCAACCCTGGCGCGGCGCAGCCGGCTTTTGTGGCCGGGCTGCCACTCGCCCGTCAGCACGCGGGTCTACCGGGCGCTCCCGGGGCGAGCCGGTACCACCGTTGCCGCGCGCCGGCGGATGCTCGTGGAGCGAGCCGTACTCGGCCGGCATCGGAGAACCCCATCCCTGTTCGCCGGACCCGCCTTGGGCGGGTTGCGTCTGCGAACCGGGATGGTCGGCCATCAGCTCCCCGAACTCCACATCGGCGATTGAGAGGGCGCATAGTCAGAAGCACCAGACCGAACACGCCGAGGGTGGATGTGACGGAGGGGCTGGGAACTCCAGTTGCGGAGTCCGTTTTCCTGCGAAGCAGGGACGGACGAAGCGGCTGAGTTACCAGTCCCTCCGGACATCAAGCGGCTTCCTCGACTGCGAGAACCGGTGCCACGGAGCCGACAACCTGGCCGGCGTCCAGCGTGACCACGCGCACGCCAGTGGCGTCTCGTCCCTGGCTCGAGATTTCCCGAACGGCCATTCGCACTGTGACTCCTGCAGACGAGGTCACGATGATCTCGTCATCGAGCCCCACCATGAAAGCCGAAACAACCCGGCCGCGCTGCGCGGTCAGCCTTATACCTCTAACGCCGATGCCACCGCGGTTCTGGCGATTGAAGTGATGCAGCTGGGTCCGCTTGCCGAAGCCGGCGTCGGTCACAATCAGGATGCTCGCCTCGTCCCGCGCGGGGTCTATCGAAACCACCTCGTCGCCCGAGCGGAGTTGCATGCCTCGAACGCCGGCCGCGTCGCGGCCCATCGGGCGGACGTCGGCCTCGGAGAAACGGATCGCCATTCCCATGCGTGACACCATGAAAAGGTCGTCGGAGCCACCGGTCGTGATTACCCCGACGAGCTCGTCGCCGTCACGCAGATTGATCGCGATAAAGCCTTCCCTCCGGGACTTGTCGTACTCCGAGAAGGTGGTCTTCTTCACCTGGCCGGCTTTGGTGGCGAACAGCAGGAAACGATCAGCCGGGAACTCCCGGGTGTCGATCAACGTCTGGATCTTCTCGTCAGGTGCCAACGGGAGAAGGTTGACGATGGCGGTCCCGCGGGCGGTGCGCTCCTTAATCGGAACCTCGTACGCCCGCAGGCGGTAGACCTTCCCACGGTTCGAGAAGAACAAAAGGTACGCATGCGCAGTCGTGTGGATTATCCGCGTGACCAGGTCCTCGTCCTTCAGCCTTGCCCCTTGCACCCCGCGCCCACCACGTCCCTGGGTGCGGAACTGTGCAGCGGGCACCGCCTTTACATACCCCGCTTTGGTCATGGTGATCACGAGTTCTTCGTCGTCGATCAGGTCCTCGGCGGACATGTCCCCGTCGTCGTAGGTGATTACCGCACGGCGTGGGTCGGCGAACTCGTCCCGGATGGCGACCATCTCGGTCTTGATCACACTGCGCAGCAAACCCTCGTCTGCGAGGATCGCCTCGAGCTCGGCGATGATCTCTCTCAGCTTGGCCAGCTCTTCCTCCAGTTGAGCGCGGCCCAGCCGGGTGAGCCGCGACAACGGCATGTCCAGGATGTGCTCGGCCTGCACCTCGGAGAACTCGAATGGCGCAGCCATCAAAGCCACACGGGCCGCCGCCTTGTCCTCGGAGGCCCTGATAGCAGCGATGATCTGATCGATCAGATCGAGCGCCTTGATGAGCCCCTCGACGATGTGGGCCCGGTCCCGGGCCTTCTTCAGCCGGTACTCCGAGCGCCGGCGGATCACTTCTACCTGGTGATCGATGTAGGCCTGCAGGGCCTGCACCAGGTTCAAGGTGCGCGGCACCCCGTCGACCAGGGCGACCATGTTGACGCCGAAGGAAGTCTGAAGAGGGGTGTGCTTGTAAAGGTTGTTAAGCACCACGTTTGCAGTGGCGTCCCGCTTCAAATAGATGACCAGCCGAGTGTCGTCTCCCGCCGACAGATCCTTGATGTCGCGGATGCCTTCGAGCTCCCGCGCATTCACCAGGTCGGCGATCTTCTCCAGGATCGCTTTGGGGCTCGCCTGGTAGGGAAGCTCGGTGACGACGATCTCGTCGCTCGTACGGCCTTCGACTATCTCCGCCTTTGCGCGCATCTTGATGGAGCCGCGCCCTGTTCGGTAAGCGTCGAGGATCCCCTGCCGCCCCAGGATCAGGGCACCGGTCGGGAAGTCCGGACCTTTCACGAACCGCATCAGATCGTCAGGCGTCGAGTCAGGGTTATCGATCAGGTGGATGGTGGCGTCGATCACCTCGCCGAGGTTGTGCGGCGGGATGTTCGTGGCCATGCCGACAGCAATGCCCTGGCTGCCGTTGACCAGCAGGTTCGGGAAACGCGACGGCAGGACGGTCGGTTCGTCCTCCTCATTCGTGTAGTTGCGGCCCATGTCGACGGTCTCTTCGTCGAGGCTGTCGATCATGTGCATGGCGAGCGCCGCCAAGCGCGCCTCGGTATATCGCTCGGCCGCCGGCGGGAAGTCCGGCGATCCGTAGTTACCGTGGAAATCGATCAGCGGGTGGCGGAGGCTGAACGGCTGGGCCATCCGGGCGAGGGCGTCGTAGATGGCCTGGTTGCCGTGCGGGTGGAACCGGCTCATGGTGTCGCCGGTGATCTTGGCGCACTTCACGTGCGCTCGGTCGGGGCGGTATCCCTGCAGGTGCATGTCGTAGAGGATCCGCCGGTGAACCGGCTTCAAACCGTCGCGCACGTCGGGTAGAGCCCGCGACACAATGACCGACATGGCGTAGTCCAGGAAGGATCTCTCCATCTCCTCCTGGATCTCGATCGGTTGGATCCGCGTGTCTACGCCCCCCGGCTCGTCCGGAGGCGTGCCGTCGCCGCTTTCGTTGGGGGGAACGTCGCTCATATGTCCAGGAACCTCACATCGTCTGCGTTCGTGGTGATGAAGTGTTTGCGCATCTCTACGTCGTCACCCATCAGGATCGAGCACACCTCGTCAGCGAGGGCCGCCTGCTCGACGTCCACCCGCAACAACGTCCTCTTTTCCCGGTCCATCGTGGTGGAGCCGAGCTCCTGCCAGTCCATCTCACCGAGACCCTTCAAGCGGTTGAACTCGGCTTTGTGGTTGGGCCGTTCCGTGAGGAACCGCTGCCGGTGGGCCTCGTCCTTCAGGTACACCTTCTCCTTACCAACCAAGGTGGAAAAAAGAGGCGGTTGGGCGACGTAAACGTGCCCTTCCTCAACGAGCGGTCGCATCTGCCGGAAGAAGAAGGTCAGAAGCAGGGTGC
>CAZCCS010000283.1:0-4586 GCA_964497005.1 uncultured Acidimicrobiaceae bacterium
TGCAACCGGGTGCCATTGACGGAGCACAAGACCCGATGGCCACCACGCTCGGTCACCATGTCCAGCTTCACATCGGGCATGGCTACTTGGGTCATGACCACCTCCGTTCCGGCCGGGGCTTGGGGCATGCTCTCCCGACCGGTGGCCCACGACCTCACCCGATCCGGGTCATCGGGCGTCATCGCCTCACAAGCGGCCTCTCCGAAGTGTCTGTACCGTGTCGCGGCATGGCAGGTACAGCCTGATGTCGCCACGGGAGCCCTACCTGGCCCCCCGCCTTCGGGGTTTCGGCACGACGGTTTTCGCCGAGATGTCAGCGCTCGCCCAGGCCACCGGTGCGATCAACCTCGGTCAAGGGTTCCCCGACGAGGACGGTCCGTCCGAGGTCCTCGAGGCTGCAGTCGAGGCCATCCGGGGCGGACGCAACCAGTACCCGCCGGGGATAGGCGTCCCCGAGCTGCGCCAGGGGATCGCCGACCACCAGAAGCGCTTCTACGGCATCGACCTCGACCCGGATACCCAGGTGTTGGTAACCGCCGGCGCCACCGAAGCCATCACCGCCGCTGTCATCTCGCTCTGCGACAGGGGCGACGAGGTCATCCTGTTCGAGCCCTTCTACGACTCCTACAAGGCGGCAGTGGCCATCGCCGGCGCCCGGCCGGTCGCCGTCCCGCTCGAGCCGCCGGACTGGACCTTCGACCCCGAGCGCCTCGCCGCCGCGGTCACCCCGAACACCCGGATGATCCTCGTCAACTCCCCGCACAACCCCACCGGGACGGTCCTCCCCGCCGACCAGATCGAGGCGATCGCCCGAGTCTGCACAACCCACGACCTCATCGCGGTCACCGACGAGGTCTACGAGCACCTCATATTCGACGGAACCCACCTGCCGCTTGCCACCCTCCCCGGCATGGCGGAGCGCACCGTAACCATCTCCAGCGCCGGCAAGACCTTCTCGGTCACCGGCTGGAAGGTGGGGTGGGCGACCGGCCCGCCGGCGCTGGTGGCCGCGGTGCGGACCGTGAAGCAGTTCCTCACCTACGTGAACGCCGGCCCGTTCCAGCCGGCGGTCGCGGCCGGGCTCGCGCTTCCCGACGCCTACTTCGCCGGCGCCGCCTCCGCACTCCGGGAGCGCCGGGACATCCTGTGCGCGGGCCTCGAAGCGGCGGGCATGGGGGTCCACCGGCCGGCGGCCACGTACTTCGTCGTCGCCGATATCAGCCCCCTCGGCGAGAAAGACGGCCGCGAGTTCTGCCTCGACCTCCCGTCACGTTGCGGGGTCGTCGCCGTTCCCGCCTCGGCGTTCTACGACGACCCGGCCGCGCCCCGACCCCTCGTCCGCTTCGCGTTCTGCAAGCGTCTCGAAGTCCTCGAGGAAGCCGCCCGGCGCCTCGCCCTTATCCGGAACGCCACGCCTCCTCGCCAGCAATGAGCCCGCGCACGTACTCGGGGAGCGGCCCATTGACGATGTCGGCAAGGGTCACGTGCTCGATGACCCGGCGCATGCTCGCCCGGACGGCCAACCACACCTCGGACAAAGGCTCCGCAACTCCGCGGTAGACGATCTCCTCGGGAGGAACGCCCCGCACGGCCGCGAGAGGTCCCTCCACCGCGCGAAGCACGTCGGCAACGGTGATCTCCTCGGGCGGGCGGGCCAGCCGGTACCCGCCGTCCGCGCCGCGGTGGCTCAGCAGCACCCCTCTCTGGCGTAGACGGAGAAGGATCGCCTGCAGAAAACGAGGCGGGATCCCCTGTGCCTCCGCCAGCTCCACAACCGTCATCGGCTCGCCGCCGGCGGAGGCCAGAACCGTGAGCGCCCGCATCGCGTAGTCGCCTTTTGCGGAGATCTCCACGTTCGAGAGTATTGCCGCCCCGCTACCCTGACCGCCCTATGGCAGAACGCTTCGGGGACGTCACCGTTGAAGTCGGCGAGGACTTCGTCGCAGAAGTCGAGATCCACCGGCCGCCCAACAACTTCTTCGACATCGTGCTTATCCGCAACCTTGCCGACGCCTACTCGGCCCTCGACAAAGACCCCGCCTGCCGAGTCATCCTCCTCTGCTCGGAGGGCAAGCACTTCTGCGCCGGCGCTGATTTTCACCAGGAAAGCGAGGCGGCGCCTCTTCCCGCCGAAGGGGCCGCCACCCTTTACGAGGAGGCGGTCCGGCTGTTTCGGGCGGAGCTGCCGGTCGTTGCTGCTGTGCAAGGTGCGGCCATCGGTGGCGGCCTGGGAGTCGCCTGCTCGGCCGACTTCCGGGTTGGCGCACCGGAGGCACGCTTCGCAGCCAACTTCGCGCGCCTCGGCTTCCATCAGGGGTTCGGGCTGAGCGTGACCCTCCCGCGGATCGTGGGGGAGCAACGGGCGCTGGAGATGTTGTACACCGGACGCCGTGTCGCCGGCGATGAAGCCGAGCAGATCGGCCTCCTCGACCGCCTCGCCCCGCTCGACGGTCTGCGGTCCGCTGCTCGAGACTTGGCGAGGGAGATCGCCGGCTCGGCACCCCTGGCGATCCGATCCATCCGCCAGACCATGCGCGGCCATCTCGCCGACGACGTCGCCCGCGCAACCGAGCGCGAGGACGCGGAGCAGATAAGGCTGAGGGAGACCGCCGACTTCGCCGAGGGGACCAAGGCGAGCTTCGAGCGCCGGGACCCGTTGTTCACCGGGCGCTGATCGCCGGCGGGTGGCCGGCGCGTGGCGTTGCCGCCTCCCGCCGAGGACCTTAAAAGGGAAGTGGGTAAGTTAGGTCAACCAGGGTTGACAAACTCTACCCAGCTCGCACTAGTGGACCCGGTGGTAGGCCCAGTCGAAGCCAAGGATGATCGCCGCGGCGAGCAGCCCGACCATGAGGATGGCGAAGATCAGGTCGGCTTTGCGGGTGACCAGTCCGTAGATTCCGAGCAGCTGGGCCGCTGCGAGACAAATGCCTGCGATAACCAACAGACTCACGCGTTGTCGGGGTCGGCCAATCGCATCAGAGCAAGGGTAATGGGGACGCCCTCGCCGCGGCCAGCACCCTCAGGGCATGGGCGGAGTCCAGATGTCGAGGGCGTCCTCGGCGAGCCACTCGAGGTTTCCGTCCCGCACCCCGGTCGAGGACACCGTCGCGTGTTCTGAGGGAAGATCCAGCACCAGGGCGCCGGCCGGCAGGCCGGCGGGGACGAACCCGTGCCGGGGCGCCAGCAGCACACGGGGAAGGCGGGCCACTGCGGCGTCGCGCGCAGGGACCGACCCTCCGTACCAGGACGGGTCGGTGACCTGCTGCCATTTATCTGCGCCGAGGATCACCGCGTCGTAGCCGGCGGCGATGTCGGAGATGAGGCCAACTTCGTTGACGGCGACGGTCAGCCAGGGCCGGTCGCGTGCAATCGCGTCGAGGAGCCGCACTCGTGCCTCCAGCGCGGCGACGCCGGCGTCCTTTTTCCCGAGTGGGGACTCGGAAACGGCCAGGACGACGCGGTCGAGGCCCCCCTGCTGCAACGCCGCCTCGGCGATCGCCACGTGGGCGACCGTCGGCGGGTCGAACGTGCCCGGGTAGACCCCGACCTTCGTCATCACACCGTCAGTAGCGGTAGAGCTCCGACTTGAACGGGCCGCCCGGGTCGACGCCGAGGTACGCCGCCTGCTTGTCGGTCATCTCGGTGAGCCTCACGCCCAGCTTTCCGAGGTGCAGCCGGGCGACCTTCTCGTCGAGGTGGCGGGGCAGCACGTACACGCCCACCGGGTAGTGCTCGGTGCGGGTGAACAGCTCGATCTGCGCGAGCACCTGATTGGTGAAGCTCGCCGACATGACGAAGCTCGGGTGCCCGGTCGCGCAGCCAAGGTTCACCAGCCGTCCCTCGGCGAGGATGAGCACCGAGTGCCCGTCGGGGAAGTCCCACGAGTCGACTTGGGGCTTGATGTTGGTGCGCTTGATTCCGGGGAAGCGGGCGAGGCCGGCCATGTCGATCTCGTTGTCGAAGTGGCCGATGTTGCAGACGATCGCGTTGTGCTTCATCCGCGCCATGAGGTCGACCGGGATGATGTCTCGGTTCCCGGTCGCGGTGACGAAGATGTCCGCCGTGCCGACGACGTCGTCGAGCGTCAGGACCTGGTACCCCTCCATCGCCGCCTGCAGCGCGCAGATGGGGTCGACCTCGGTGACGATGACCCGGGCACCTTGGCCGCGGAGTGACTGGGCGCATCCCTTGCCGACGTCGCCGTATCCGCACACGACCGCGATCTTGCCGGCGATCATCGCCGCGGTGGCCCGGTTGATGCCGTCGATGAGGGAGTGGCGACAACCGTAGAGGTTGTCGAACTTGGACTTGGTCACCGAGTCGTTGACGTTGATGGCGGGGAAGAGGAGGGTGCCCTGCTCGTGTCGCTGGTACAGGCGGTGCACGCCGGTGGTGGTCTCTTCGGTCACGCCCTTGATGCCTTCGGCCATGCGGGTCCAGAGCTTGCCGTCCTCGCGCAAGGTCTTGTTGAGGGTGGCGAGGATGAGGGCGTACTCCTCGGAATCCTCAGGGCCGAGCTCAGGGACCTTGCCGTCGCGCTCGCACTCGACGCCGAGGTGGACCAGGAGGGTCGCGTCGCCGCCATC
>CAZCCS010000284.1:0-4577 GCA_964497005.1 uncultured Acidimicrobiaceae bacterium
GCCGGGCGGCGCGGTGGTACGGCGCCGGCCAGCGCGACGCCGCGGTCAACGAGGGGGTGCAGGCGGGGTGGCTGGCCTTGTTCGTCGGGGTGCTGGCGATAGCCGTGGGAGAGGCGTTCGCCGGTCCTCTCACGGGCCTCTTGGCCGGGCACCCGGGTGGAGCGGTTCAGAAGGCCGCCGAGTCGTGGTTCCGGATTGCCGTAATCGGTCTGCCGGGCGTGATGCTGGTGCTGGGCGGCAACGGCTGGATGCGAGGGGTTCAGGAGACCCGCCAGCCGGTGCGGATCGTGCTCGTGGCCAACGGCGTTTCGGCTGTCCTGTCGCCGTTGCTGGTTTACAGCGCCGGCCTGGGTTTGCGCGGCTCAGCGGTGGCCAACGTTGTGGGGCAGGCTCTCGGAGGGGCGCTGTTCGTCCGCGCGTTGGTCCGGGCAGGGGTGGGCTTGCGGCCGGATTGGGTGGTGGTGCGCCAGCAGCTTGTGGTGGGCCGCGACCTGATGTTGAGGAACGTCGGCTTTCAAGCGGCGTTCCTTTCCGCCGCCGGCGTCGCCGCGAGGATGGGCGCGGCGCAGGTCGCGGCACACCAGATCGCCCTTCAGCTGTGGGAGTTCGCCGCTTTGGTGCTGGACTCGTTCGCGATCGCGGCCCAGTCGTTGGTGGGCGCCGCGCTCGGCGGCAACGACGAGAAAGCAGCGCGTCGGACCGCTTGGCAGGTGGCGGTGTACGGGCTCTGGGCGGGGATCGGGTTCGGCGCGTTTCTCGCGGCAGGCTGGTACCTGCTGCCGGAGGCGTTCACGTCATCGCCGGCCGTTCGTCAGCAGTGCCACGAGCTGTGGCCGTGGTTCGTCGGCATGGAGCCGGCCGCCGGGCTGGTGTTCGCGCTGGACGGGGTGCTGATCGGGGCCGGCGACGTCCGGTTCATGCGCAGCCTGACGTTGGTGGCGGCGCTCGGGGCGTTCGTGCCGATCAACCTGGCGGCGCTGCACTGGCACTGGGGAATCGGAGGGGTCTGGGCGGGGCTCACCGCTTTTATCGGGGTGCGCCTGGTGGGGATGGTCTTTCGGGCGAGGGGCGAGGGATGGATCCTGCTCGGCGAGCCAATCCCTCCATCTCAAGATCGATTTCGGGCGGACGATAACCAGTCCGGGGGTAGCGGTCGCTACCCTGATCGGTAGGGGCAGGCCATCTGGCAGGCCCGCAAAAACGAAGGAACGATTCAGCCATGGCCATACTCGGACGTGAGTTCATAGCGGTACCCGACGACCGCAAGAATCAGATCGTCTACAAGTGGCCGGACGTCAGCATCCGCCGGTACTCGAAGGCGATCGTCAACGCCGACGAGATGGCGCTGTTCGTCAACACCGGCAAGGTCATCGCAACCATGGGCCCGGGGCGTCACGAGATCGACGCCGACGAGCTGCCCGGCCTCGGCATCCTCATCGACGCGGCGACCGGCGGGCGCGCGTACCGGGCCGAGCTGTACTTCGTCGGCACCCGTGAGTACCCCGGCTACACATTCGGCGGGCGCATCGATGACGTGCAGGACCCCCAGACGGGGATGATCGTGACCCTGCGCGTGTTCGGTGATTACTCGGTCCAGGTCAAGGACCCGGTCGCCCTCATCACCAACCTGACCGGAACGGTCAACGTGGCCGACAACGAGTCCATCACCGGATGGGTCAGCGACCAGCTCCTCAAGGTCATGCGCACCCACATGACCGTCCAGATCGTCCGCAACGGCTGGCCGATCCTCGGGCTCTCCGCTTACACCCCTGATATCGAGAAGGAAGTCATCGCCGCCGCCAACCAGCAGCTGCAGCCTTACGGGGTCGCACTGATCCGGATGGGCAACTTCGACGTCAACCTTTCCGACACCGACGAGGCGCAGCTGAAGACCCTCGCCAAAGACACCGCCTACTCAAAGTTGGCCGGCAGCTTCAACCAGTACGCCGCCGGGGAAATGCAGATCGGCGCCGGCGAAGGGATGGCCAAGGGCGGAGCCGGTGTCGGCGGGGCGTTCATCGCCGCAGGCATGGGCGCAGCCGGCCAGGCGACCGCAGCCCAGCCGGGTCCGACCCCGCCGGCGGGGCCGGGATTCGTTGGGGGCGGAGCTGGTTTTGCCGGTCAGCAGGCCGCGCAGCAGGTGGAGTGCCCCAACTGCCACGCGGAGAACCAGTCGGGCGCCAAGTTCTGCGCGTCGTGTGGCACGTCGCTCGCGCCGGCGTCGGTGGTCTGCCCGAACTGCCAGACCGAGAACACGCCGGGATCGAAGTTCTGCTCGTCGTGCGGAACGGCACTCGAATCAAAGGCTGAGGAAGCCGCCCCGGCTGTATGCGCCTCATGCGGCACCGAGTTGGCCCCAGGCGCAAAGTTCTGCGCGTCCTGCGGGACCGCGGTGGCCGGCGAATCCTGAGATGTCGTTGCTAGAAGTTTCCGCCGTGCTCGAGCGGGCCGGAGGAGGCCATGGGTTCGGCGGCGGAGGTTCGGGTTCCGGTTCCGGCGGCGGCTCGTTCGGCGGGGGAGGAGGCGGCTTCTTCTTCTTCCCTGGAGGCGGGGGAGGAGGGGCCGGCTTCGGCGTCTTCATCGTGATCCTCGTGGCGTTGTTCATCGTCTTCGCGGTGATCAGGCCGCGGATGAACCGACGGATCGGCGGGCGTAGCGGCGGCGGACTGTTCGGGCAGTCCGTTGACGAAGGTCCCGGCGCGCCGGTCTCGCCGCCGGCCACTCAGTGGTCTCATGGCGACCAGCCGGCGATCAACAGCGTCCGCGGGGACCTTTTTCCCGGAACAGCTGACACCGCGATGCACCCGGAAAGTGCCGCGGAGGGCCTCGCTTCGATCACGGCCCATGACCCCGACTTCGACCGGGAGGCGTTCCTCGAGCAGGTTCAGCGCACGTTCTTCGTGGTGCAGGAGGCGTGGACTCAGCGCAAGCCCGACATGAGCCGCCAGGTCATGGCCGACGGTCTGTGGCAGCAGCACAAGGTCCAGATCCAGGGTTACGTCGACGCCCACAAGCGCAACGTGCTCGAGGATCTCGCCGTCGCCGACCTGACGATCATCGCCGCGCACAGCGACGCCACCTACGACACGGTCACCGTGCGGGTCACCGCCTGTTGCGCGGACTACGACGTCAACGACGAGAACGGCAAGGTCATCCGGGGGAACCGGGCCGTCGAGAACTGGGCGGAGGACTGGACCTTCCAGCGCTCGTCATCGGCGACCACCAAGACCGGGGGCGGCACCATGTCGGCCAAGTGCCCGAACTGCGGGGCGCCCCTCGACCTCGACCTCGCCGGCGTGTGCAAGTACTGCAAGGCGCCGGTCAGCTCGGGGGCGTACGACTGGGTGCTCGCCCGGATCGCTCAGGTGCCGGCGTACTACTGAGTCCTACTGACTCCTCCTGAGTCCGGAGACGATGACCAGAGATGGTTTTTACGCGATTTGGACTCGAATACGCGTCCAAATCGCGAACAAAGCGGGCGGAGGCGGTGACGGACCGGCCTAGTGCGCCTGAGGTGACGGCGCCGGCAACGGGGCCAGCGACGGGCCCTGCGTCGTGGCCGCCGGCGGGTTGGGCGCGGTTAGGCCGGCGGCCAGGAGCCGCTGTGGGATGACCCAGGCGAGCATCTGCTGGTAGACGTTCATGATTGAAATGCCGTAGACGAGGCTGGACGCCCATTTCCCGGCGAGGGCCATCCAGGTGGGGCAGCAGCCGCCGACGCCGACGTTGCCGATGAGCGGCGTCGGCACCTTGGTCGACGAGGCATAGGACTCGAGGAGCTCCATCTGGGCGCTGACGCCGGTTAGCGCGTCGGGGAAGTGCCAACCGTGCGCGCAGGAGTCGCAGGCTCCGATGCCGGCGAAGTTGTTGTCGGCGGGGGTGAGCTGGCCATAAGAGGGGAAGGAGAAGTAGCCGGTCTCGATGACCGACTGCGCGAACGCGAGGTCGAAGCGGACGCCGGTTGCCTGCCCCGCCTGCTGGTAGTCGCCGGCGAGTTGCTGCATGGGGACCGTCGCGTTGGGTTGGTGGCCTGTGGTGGCGAACCACGCGGTGATCTCGTCGGAGGTGAGCATCGACTGGCCGAGGATGGACGGGGAGACCGGGGGCGGGAGGTTGACCGATGCCGCGAGGCTGCCAGGGCTGCCCTTGGGCTTGGTCGTGGTCGGCGAGGTGGCCACCGCCCCGTATGAGCTGGATGCGGGCGGCGAACCTCCGGCTCCGGCTCCGGGAGTTGTGGTGCTCGGCGCGTCGGCCGCCGCCGCTCCGTTGGGGATGGCGAGCAGGCCTATCTCGGCTGCCGCACCGGGGACGGTCGCCGCCTGCGTCACCACTGCGAGGGTCTGCTGTGCCGACTGGAGGCCGGTCTGAGCCTGCACGACCCCGGCCTGGGCCTGCTGCACGCCGGCGTTGGCCTGGGCGGTCACCTGCTCGGCCTTGTCGAGGGCCTTCTTGGTGTCAGCCACGTCGTGGCGAACCCGGGTCGCGACCAGCCGGAGCATTTCCTGCGCGTCGCCGGCCAGCGGACCGGTCAAACCACCGGGGGAATTGACGGTCGACAGGTTCGTTGACCCGTTCCC
>CAZCCS010000285.1:0-4559 GCA_964497005.1 uncultured Acidimicrobiaceae bacterium
CGGCCCGATCTCTTCATAACCGACCTCGGTTCAGCCGAGATGATCCAATATGCAGCGAATGCCTTCTTGGCCCCGAAAATCAGCTTCGCAAACGAGATCGCCCGCATTTGCGAACTGGTGGGGGCTGACGCGCGTCAGGTGCTTCCGGCGATCGGGGCCGACGAAAGAATCGGAACCAGCTTCCTCAACCCGGGGATCGGTTGGGGAGGCTCGTGTTTCGGGAAGGACGTCGCGGCCCTGATCGCCACAGGCCGGGACTACGGCTACGGGTCCCCGCTTCTGCAGGCAACCGTGGCGGTCAATCAATCGCAACGAGAGTCGATCCTGCACAAGCTGCAGCACGAGCTGAAGGTGCTCAAGGGCCGGCGGATAACCTTGCTCGGTCTGGCGTTCAAACCCGACACGGACGACCTGCGCGACGCGCCAGCGTTGGACCTGGCTCGTCGACTCGTCGCTAACGGGTGTGTAGTACGAGCTTACGACCCAGTGGTCAAAGAGCTGCCAGGCTCGGCGGGAGCGATCCGGACGGCCACCGACCCCTACGACGCCGCCCTTAGAGCGGATGCGGTCGTGCTGGTCACCGACTGGCCCGAGTTCAAGTTGATCGAGCCCTCCCGCCTGCGGGCGGCGATGGTGGGGACCCTGGTCGTTGATGGTCGGAACATTCTGGACGTCGCCTCGTATGCGGCCGGGGGCTTACGGGTAGTCGGGGTCGGCTGGTAGTTGGTGCAGCTCCGGCTACGGCGAGTCGCTGATCCCGCCGTGCGCCTGTTCCCGTCGTGCAATAGCCGTGCGGTACACCGCCAGCAGCGAATCGATACCGTGCCTCGGGTCGAATCGTTCCTCGAAGCGCTCTCGGCCCGCGGTGCCCCACGCATCCACGGCTGAGGGCTCGCACAGCTGGTGCAGGCGGTCCTGCCACTCCGTGGTCGAGGACGGTGACGAGACAGCCGCTGGACCCGCACCTCCTGCGACCTCTGCGACGGCGCTCCCGGCAACGGTGATCACGGGCGTGCCCGCTGCCATCGCCTCTACGGCGGTTAGCCCGAATGTCTCGAACAACTGGCTGGGCGCAACGACCGCTCTTGCTCGCAGCATGAGCTCGGTCAGTTCGGCCTGCGACTGCCACCCACTGACCCGAATTCCGTAGTCTCCCGTTTCCACGACCCGGCGTAGCTCCCCCTCGCCAACCAGGAGCAACTCCAGACCTGGCGGCGGCGACCTGCGCCACGCCTCGACCAGGGCCAACACACCCTTCTCTGGGGCGAATCGGCCGGCATAAAGGACCGTACGGCTGCTCGACGGTGGGGCCTTCCGCGGACCAGGATCGCGAACGAAGTGGGGTTTTACGACGATCGACGTATCGGGAAGACCCCCGAGGACGAGCAGGTCGCGAGTGAGCATTGTGGGAACGACGAGAAGCTCGGCTTGCGTCTGCCAAGTTCGCAGCAGTCGGTGCGCCGTCGTGTTCAGTCCCGCCGCGAACGACGCCGTGAACGAGCCCCGATAGCAACGCCGGACCACTCCACGCCACGGTTGGACTCCTACGCAGTCGGTGCACCGGTGGCCGTCGCGGTACAGGTGAGCGTTCACGCAAACCAACCGGTAGTTGTGCAGTGTCACCACTCGGGCCGCCCGATGGTGCCGAAGCGCCCAGAGCGGGGCGGGGCTGAGTGCGTACCAGGTGTTGTGCACGTGGACGACATCTGGCCTGAAGGCCCGGGCGGCCGCAGCGACCATCGCCGCCGCCGCTCCGTTCCAGCTGGAACGGACGAGTGCGGCGGCAGCGCCCGCGCCTGAGGAGGGGTTCTCTATCTCGATGCGTTCGACACCATGACCGTGTTGCTCAAGGAGGTCCGCTTCGGCGCGGACCACGGAGTCCTCCCCTCCGGGCTCGCGGTAGCGGTTGTGCACTATGAGTATCCGCATAACACCTCCTTTCGACCTTTTTTTGATGCATATGCCTGCAGCTGTATCAAATGTCCCGTGAAGGGCTCTCTTCCTGCATGAGGGAGGATTCAGAATGAGCTCACGAACGTCCGTCACGGCGTCCAGCCAGGCATCTCGTCACATGGCGGAAAACTCGATGGGTTCCTCTCGGGGCCCCGCAACTGATCTCATCCCAACAGTTCCCGGTTCGATCGCCCGGAACTGGTTACTTGTGGCCGTGGTGACGCTTGTGGCCGGCCTCGGAGCGGTCGGCTACACATATTCACGACCGAAGGTCTACACGGCACACGCGTCGATCGCCATGGTGGAGCCGGCCCAAAATCAGAATCAGGCCCTCGCCACCCCCGGGGCTGCAAACCCCCAGCAGTACGTTGAAGCACAGGTTCTCGTCCTGGAGTCGGGTCCGGTGGCGGATCGCGCTGCGCTCATAGCCAACACCTCCTTGCACCACAACATATTCACCCCGGCGAGCTTCAGCGGGCCGCACAGCCATCTGAAGGTCACCACCCAGACGGCGGTAGATCCGAACACGAGTGTCGTCAGCATCAACTTCTCCTCCAGAGGCCCTAACGCGGCCGCGGCCGGCGCAAATGCCGTCCTGTCCGCGTACCAGGACGTCCGCGTCGCCAACATTCAGAGTGCCTACTCGGCGTTGATCCAGACAATCGACAATTCGTTGCGGGGCATCGACTTGCAGTTGGCTCCCCTCCCGGGAAACGGAGCGCTCGCGGCCTCTCTGGTCAACCAGCGAACGGCGTTGCTGCAAACTCGCTCTCAGGCGGTTGTCGACGAACAGGTCGCCCAGGCGCAAACCCCCTCCTCGGTTCAGGCTTATCCGCCGGCCAAGGCAGCTAACCGGAAGTACATCCAGAATGGAGTCATCGGTTTGGTGGTGGGATTCGTGCTAGCTGCGTTGCTGTCCTACGGGCTCGAGGTCCGCCGCCGGCGCGCGGCCGCTGCCGGTCCGCCGGCATCGGTCGGCACGTCCAACGGATTTTCCAATGGCCGAGGCGGATGGGATAACGCCTGGGGTGATGCCGCTCATGGCCGGCCGGCAAGTTGGCCTGCACCGATGCACCAGGGCGCTTCAACCTCCGCTTCCAACGACGGAGTTCCAGACCCCCGCACACCCTGATGCCGAGCGAGTTGTTGGCTCGGCCGGCGTCTCGAGAGCTGACCGGCAGGCGCCCTTATGAGCGATTCGCCGTGGTCCTGGCGGTCGTCCTGGCGGGGTACCTCCTGTTCGACCGCGCCGCGGCGTATCTGCACATCCCTGGCACGCCCATCTATCTCGGTGAGGCTGCGCTGGTCATTGGAATCGTGGCGTTCGCCCGCAGCCGCCCCTATGCGTGGGACGCGATACGCGGCGACGCTCTGCTGTGCGCCGCCATCGCCTTCTTCCTCTGGGGTGTGCTTCGGGGGCTGCCCAATGTTCACCCCTACGGCCTGCTTTGGGCTGTACGTGACTCGGCGCTTTGGTACTACAGCCTGTTCGCGGTCTTGGTGGCTGCGGCCGCGCTCGCCATGCCAGATCTACCTGGAAGGCTCGCCTCCAAGCTGTCCGGCCTGGTGCCGTGGCTGGCGGTCTGGCTACCGGTGGCGGTCCTCCTGTCTCCGGCTGGGGCTACGGGCGCCACCGGGGCGCAGAGTCGAGTGCATGTCGCCGTTCCCTTCACCACGGTGTCGATCGTCTCCCATAAGGACGGCAACGTCGCCGTCGCAGCCCTCATCGGGCTCCTGGCTTTGTGGCTGCTGCCGCATCCCCGACGATCGATAGCCGGCCGCCGCACCTGGTCATTCCTTCTCATCGCAACAGTGCTCTTCGCCGGTACCCAGAACAGGGGAGGGCTCGTTGCCGTGTCTGTGGCCGGCATCCTCGCGATGTTGCTCATTCGTGGGCTCGGCCGACAGGTCCTTGCAGGCGTCGCTGCGGTGACACTGGCGTTCATCGCATTGAGCTTCTGGTTCCCGCATCTGAGTGGGCACACCACCCGCTCGGTGACCCCTTCCCAGCTGACGAACAACCTGGCGAGCCTCGTGGGACTGGACAAGCAGGTTGCGCTTCAGGGTTCCGTGACGGACCGGAAGATCCAGTGGTCCTTTGTGATCAATGAGGAAAGCCGAGAGGGCAAGATGGCCTTTGGCTGGGGCCCCGGCCCCAATCTGGGCTTTGGCAGGGCGACAGGGATCGGGGACGCCACCCTCCGATCCGCTCACAACTCTCACCTGGATGTGCTGGCCCGTCTCGGGTTAGTAGGGCTGGGTCTTTGGATCCTTCTGTGGATCGCCTGGCTGGGGAGGATGGTGCTCGGACGTTTCCGGCTTCGGCGAGCCGGCTTGGACAGCCGTCGGAGGATGGTCGACCTGTGCCTGCTCGCTGTGATAGCCATCCTCGTCAACGCCTTCTTCGACCCGTCGCTGGAGAGTGCCCAGGCGGCGGTGCTGCTTTGGACCTTCTTCGGCATCGGAGCTGTCCTGACCAACCCGCGCTGGGGCCCAGCGGCCGGCTGACCGCTGGGCCCCACGAGGCGACTGTCCTCCCGGGGAGGTAGTCCTCTTATCCTTGGACGGTGGTTCCGGTTGTGTCTTGTCCGGAGCTTTGCCAGCCG
>CAZCCS010000286.1:0-4546 GCA_964497005.1 uncultured Acidimicrobiaceae bacterium
CGCCTACAGCGTTGAGGAAGCCGCAAAGGTCATCGGAATAGGACGCACTCTGACCTGGACACTCGTGCGCTGCGGTGACATCCCTTCGGTGCGCGTAGCGGGTCGCGTGCTCATTCGAAGGCGACAGCTGGTCGACTGGCTGGACACGCGGTCAGAAACCATTTATCCTTCCTCGTGATGAAGGTTTTTGGAGAATGGATGACCGTCGCTGAAGCAGCTGCTCGATTGGCGATCAGCACCCGACGGGTCCATCAACTCATTGCCAGCGGCCGACTCGACGCTGAGAAAGTTGGCCGCGACACCTTCGTCCGTCGGCGTTCGGTCGAGTTGTTGAGACGACAGCCGCGCCGGCCCGGCCGGCCGTCCAAGGAGGTTTAGATGGCGTCAGTGCACCGTGTTCAGACCAAGGAAGGATTCCGTTATCGCACGCGTTGGCGAGATCCCGATGGAACTCTGAAGTCGCGATCATTCGCGCACAAGTCGGACGCAAATCGGTTCGCGGCGAAGGTCGAGCACCAGATGAACGTCGGCGACTACATCGATCCGCATGCTGGCCGGATTACGATCCGTGAATACGGAGAGAAGTGGCGGAAGGCACAGCTACAGCACGCCGCGTCTACCGCTTCGGATGTAGCGATGGCCTTACGCGTTCACCTGTACCCGGAACTCGGCGAACGTCCAATTGGATCGATCCGGCCGAGTGACGTCCAGGGCTGGGTGGCGATATTGGCCGACAATCTGGCTCCTTCCACCGTGACAAAGACCTACTCGTTCCTGTCATCGATGTTGAAGTCCGCAGTCCGCGATGGGCTAATCGCGAGGACGCCATGTGTTGAAATCAGGCTTCCGAGGATTGAGAAAAAGCGGGTCGCGCCGCTCACCGTTGAGCAGGTGGCTGCGCTCATCGACGCGGCCCCGGCACAATACCGCGCGCTGTTGCATTTCTGCGCAGGCACTGGTGCGCGAGCACGCGAGGCCTTCGGCATCACAGTCGACCGCATCGATTTCCTGAGGCACCAGGTCACGATCGACCGCCAGCTCGCGACGCGCGACGGCTCAATTTCCTGGAAGGCGCCGAAAACCCCGTCATCGGTCCGCACGGTGCCGCTGGACGATGGCGTGACGGAGGCCGTCGCCTCCCACCTGGCGACGATTGGCTCGCCCGCGAGGGGCCTGGTCTTTAGCACGCCCAAGGGCAAGGCCCTTGACCTACACCGGGCTTATGGCCACGCACGCAGCCCAGGCTGGTTCAGGAAAGCCGCACGAGCGGCTGGACTATCCGAGGACATTACCCTCCACGACCTGAGACATTTCTACGCCAGCCTACTGATCCGCAACGGTGCCAGCGTCAAGCTCGTTCAAGCACGGTTGGGCCATAAGTCAGCTCAGGAGACGCTGGACACCTACGGTCACCTCTGGCCCGATTCCGACGAACAGACCCGCAGCATCCTCAACGAGGCGCTCTTCGCATTGCGAAAGCTAGACACACAGCAAAGCTCGGTAAATACGATATGAGTGGCCGGCTCGATGCGTGCACTCAACTTTTCCGGTTTGTTTAGGTAGTAGAAGGCCGACCCGTTGCCGTTGTCCTCTAAAAATTGAACACGACCGAAAGGCAAATCACCGCCGGTTACGGCCTGCTCGACCACTCCCCGCGTTTGGATTAGATCCTCCGCTCCCGGCCTTCGAATCCCGTTTGGCCCCGGCTGAGGGCTCGTGGCCACCGCCGGCCCAAGTCCCGGTCACGCGCCAGATCTCGTAGTGCAGCAGCCATTCGGATGTCCAGGGCACGATGGTGGCCGCGATCGACATGCCTGGATGCCACTCGCCGGAGTAGTGCAAGCAGAGGTCTTTGGAGTCTGAAAACACATGAGGAAGCCGCACCTTATCGTCAGGGATCACGAGCTTGGGCGAGATCACATTGACGATGGGTCGGGGTTGACCTGAGTACTCGATCTTGACCCGATAGCGCTCGCTCAGGGGAGTTGGCTGGAGGTACCCGATCCAACAAATACGCCCCCTGCCAAGCTCGACGACGGAGTCCGGAAAGTCGTTCCGAAGTCCTACTGCGTGGACTGCGACGTTGAGCTTACGACTCGGAATCCTCGGCACCGTAAAACCCGTGTGGCTTGACCTGCCGCGTACCGGTCGTGCCAGTCGAGAGGAGCCCGGTGCCAATGCCCATAGACAACTTGCCTGTTTCCCTCAGTTCCTTGAAGCCCTGTCCGAGCCGAGCCGCAGACTTCTTCACCGCGTTCCCGCCGAAGCTCTTAGCCATTCGCTCCGATAGGAGGGGGAGGCCCTTGACCTGCCGTATCTCGCTTAGGTCGCGCTTCACGGTCTCCAGCCATCCCATAAAGCTCCGCTGCCGGTCAGGCTCAGTGCGCCATTTGTCGGCGAAGTTCTCCTCTGGTTGGACTGGGTTCGGCACACACCAGCCGGTGCCGTCGCGCTGGATGTAAACCGGCATCGCCTCCGCCATCATGGCGACGGCCTCGTAGAGGTTCTGCTCGCCCTTGTACGCGTGGGCTGCCAGGGTGGTGATCAAGATCGAGGGCGGCCCCGCCTTCAGATCCTCCCGGAAGTGCCAGTCACGGTGCCGCTTCAAGATCTGAACACTGCGCTGCAGAGTAGTTTTGACTGCGGACTCCGGGATTTCCTCGATCGTCGACTTCCGCACCTCTGCGAGCTTCGCCCTCTTCTCGAGCAGCTCGATCCTCATCCGGTCTTTAAACCATTGCGCATAGAGAAGCGGATCACTCTTCAACCAACGGGCGAAGTCTCGGTCGGTGAGCAGGATTCCGGTCGCGCTGCCGTCGCCGTCTGGAATCGCCGGCAGAACATCCGCGTGGAAATGCAATTCCGGTTCATTCAAAGTCCAGCAGCGTCCGCCCTCTGTGAGGGCGATCCCGTCGCCGACGCGAATGTATCGACCGAGCGCCTCCCCAACCTCCTGCTTCAGTCCGGCCTGTGTGGTGGAAGTCTTTTCGATCAGCCTGAGGCACACCAGATCGACGTCATATTCGCCCTCGGCCAGCGCCGGACTGACAACGGTGCCGAGGAGAAAAGAGCCCTGTGGATACACGTTCCAGTCGGCGCCACCGAGGGCATCGCCATGCTTGTTCAGGTGCGTCCCGATGTCCTGGTAGCGCCACCGCGCGTGAGCCTCGAGCTCGGGGGGGATATCCAGCGCCTCAGCAGCACCCGTGAGCAGTTCAGACAGCACGCCTTCGGGTGTGTTCAGGTCGGCGGACGCGATCATGTCATTGCTCCTTGGCGCGCGTACAGGGGTTGGTAGGCGGGCGCGTGGTGATCCGCGAACTTGGCGTTGAAGAACGGCATCAGCTCGCGGCTTCGGGTGCGTGCGAGGCCGATCAGCGCTTCCGTGTCACATCGATCCATCTTCAGCACGCCCTCCGGCACGCTTGGGTCGTGGCGGAGATACCGGTCTGGAGTCAGGAGGTGTTGAGCAATCCCATCGGCGCCAAGACTCTGACCGCGCAGCAACACATCGATGCCGACGCGGGCCCACTGCACAAGCCCGCCCTCGTCGAGTCGGGGATGGCGATGCGCAATGTCGGAGGTGGTGCCAAGGCTAAACGCCCTAATGGACTCCAGAGGGACGCCGCACATGCTGATCGCCTCGGCGATCCCGATCACGATGGGGTTGTTCGCCCATACGCCGCCGTCCACGAGGCGGATTCCGCCCAGAGAAGCGGCTGGGAAGTACGTTGGCGCGGCTGACGTCGCCATCGCCACGTCGACCAGGCGCTCCTTCCAATCCCGCTTCAGCCTTACGTGGTGTGGTGTCTTGAAAACGTAGACCCCGTCGGCGCCAAGGTCGTAGGCCGGGATCACGAGCCGGGACGCACTATCGCCCATGGTCCTTTCGCCGAGCACCTCGGTGAGCGCCGACCGGCGCGTTTCTGAACCATACTTCCGGCGCCACAGCCCAAAGGCAGTCCGCAGGGGCTGCTTGCGGAAAATCACCGGACCCCACCTGGCATAGAACTCGACGATCTCTCGGGGCCGCAACCCGGCGCCCAAGCCGATCGCGATGATCCCGCCCGTGCTTGTTCCCGTTATCAGGTCGAAGTATTGCGTGATCGGGTTACCGAGGTCTTCCTCGATCGCGGCCAGCACGGCGGCGGAGTAGATACCACGATAGCCACCACCGTCTAGAGAAAGGATCTGAAAACGAACTGCTGGCTGGGAATCAGCGGGTACCGCAGGGGCGGACTGGTCCTGTTCAGATGCTGGAGCCGGTGCTGCGGCTTCGTACAAGATCGTTGCATCAGTTGTACCCCCGGCCTGGGCAACTCCAAACCCGACGTCCAAAGGGGTCGGCGCCGGTCCCCTCGCTCGCAACCCTCCTGCTCGAGGTGGTTAGACAGTAAGGTCGCTCTCGCGGCACCGACCGGGCCCGCGTGTTCCCCATTTGTTCCCTCGGGGGTAGTCCGCGATCTGCCCGAGGGCCGATTTCGTATTCAAAACGGGGGTATGTGGGCCGAGAGCGGACTGTAAGCCGGGTTCTGTGTCCCTCGCG
>CAZCCS010000287.1:0-4537 GCA_964497005.1 uncultured Acidimicrobiaceae bacterium
GACGACCCGAAGCGGTTCAAGTTCCACGGCGACGAGCACTACCTGAAGACCGCCGCGGAAATGCGCCATCTGTTCAAGGACTATCCCGAAGCGTGCGACAACACCCTCTGGATCGCCGAGCGGGCGAATGTTGAGATCGACTTCGGCAAGCCGAAGCTGCCGTCTTTTCCCAGACCTGCCGGCTTCGACACCGCGGACGCGTACCTTCGGCACCTGACCTACGAGGGCGCCGCCCAGTGCTACGGCACGCCGATCCCGGACGTGGTGACAGAGCGCCTCGACTACGAGCTCGGCGTGGTCTCCGACATGGGTTTCTCGGATTACTTCCTGGTGGTGTGGGACCTGATCCGCCACGCCAGGGAAAGCGGGATCCGGGTGGGGCCGGGCCGGGGGAGCGCCGCCGGTTGCTGCGTCGCCTACTGCCTGCGGATCGTCGACCTCGACCCGATCCGCTTCAACCTGCTGTTCGAGCGGTTCCTGAACCCCGGCCGCCGGCAGATGCCCGACATCGACATGGACTTCGACGAGCGGTACCGCTCGGAGATGATCCGTTACGCGTCCGAGCGTTATGGATGGGACCGGGTCGCTCAGATCGTCACCTTCTCGACCATCAAGGCCCGGGCCGCGGTTCGTGACGCCGCCCGGGTCCTTGGATATCCATACAGCGTCGGCGACCGCATCGCCAAGGCCATGCCGCCCCTGGTGATGGGCCGCGACACGCCGCTTTGGGCTTGCCTCGAGGAGCACCCCAAGTACTTGGACGGCTTCAAGGCGGCGACCGAGCTGCGCCAGATGTGCGAAGCCGACCCCGACGTCGCCAAGGTCGTCCAGGTCGCCAGGGGATTGGAAGGCCTGCGCCGCCAGGACGGCATTCACGCGGCGGCGGTGGTGATCTCCGGCGACCCTCTGACCGAGCACCTCCCGATCCAGCGCAAGCCCGAACCGGGCGGCCGCCCGGAGGACGCACCGATCGTCACCCAGTACGAAATGCACGGCGTCGAGGACCTCGGCCTGCTGAAGATGGACTTCCTCGGGCTGCGGAACCTCTCTGTCATCGAACGGGCCCTCGACCTGATCGAGGAGGAGACGGGGTCCCGCCCCGACATCGACAACGTCCCACTCGACGACCCGAAGGTCTTCGAGATGCTGCAGCGCGGCGACACCATCGGGATCTTCCAACTCGAGGGCGGCCCGATGCGCAACCTGGTGCGATCGCTCGCCCCCACCGAGTTCGAGGACGTCGCCGCTCTGGTCGCCCTCTACCGGCCCGGACCGATGGCGGCGAACATGCACAACGACTACGCCGACCGCAAGAACGGCCGCAAACCGGTCGTGTACCAGCATCCCGACATGGAGGAGATCCTCCGCGACACCTACGGCCTCGTGATTTACCAGGAGGAGGTCATGCTCCTGGCCCAGAAGTTCGCGGGCTACTCGCTCGCCGAGGCGGACAACCTCCGCAAGGCCGCGGGCAAGAAGATCCGCGAAGTCATGGCGCTGGAGAGGGAAAAATTCGAAGCGGGTTGTGAGGCAACCGGCTACGGCCGCGATGTCGGCAAGATGTTGTTCGACATCATCGAGCCCTTCGCGGATTACGGCTTCAATCGCAGTCACGCCTTCGGCTACGGATATGTGAGCTACCAAACCGCGTGGCTCAAGGCCCGCCACCCGGCGCAGTACCTCGCCGCGCTGCTCACCAGCGTCAAAGACGACAAGGACAAGACCGCCGTCTACCTCGCCGAGTGCCGTGCCCAGGGCATCGAGGTACTGGTCCCGGACGTCAACCTGTCCGGCTCCGAGTTCACAGCAGTCAGCGTGGCCGAGGGGGCCGGCGCCCGCTGGACCATCCCCTTTGGCCTTTCGGCCATCCGCAACGTTGGCGAGGCCCTGGTCGAGAAGATCATCGACGAGCGCGAGAAGCAGGGGCCGTTCAGCGACTTCTACGATTTTTGCTCCCGGGTGGACCCGATGGTGCTGAACAAGCGGACGGTCGAATCGCTGATCAAAGCCGGCGCTTTCGATTCGCTCGGGCATCCCCGCCAGGGGCTATGCACCGTGTTCGAGCAGATCGTCGACCGGACCGTCGCTCGCCGGCGGGAGGAGGACCAGGGGGTGATGAGCCTCTTCGGCGACCCCGGCGGTTCGGGCCAGTCCATCTTCGACGAGGCTCGCATTCCCGTCCCCGACCGGGAGTTCGACAAGCACATCCGGCTCGCTTTCGAGAAGGAGATGCTCGGCCTTTACCTGAGCGACCATCCACTTAAGGGCGCCGAGGCCGCCCTCGCCCGCCATGTCGACGGGACCATCGAGGACTTCCGCGAGCAGGGGCGAGAAGGCGAGGCACGCTGGGTGGGGGGCGTGATCACCGGTCTGGTGCGCAAGTACACCAAGCGGGGCGAGCTGATGGCGACGTTCCTGCTGGAGGACCTTCAGTCTTCGGTAGAGGTGTGGGTTTTCCCGAGGGTGATGACCGAGGTCGGCCATCTGCTGGCCGACGACGTCGTCGTCTGCGTCAAGGGCCGCTTGGACATGAAGGAGGACCAGCCCAAGCTGATCTGCCTCGAGTTGAAGCGACCGGAGCTGAAGGTGGACGGGGCCATCGAGCCTCTCCATCTCGAGCTACCCCTGCATGCCCTGACCGACGACCGGGTCGAATCGCTCAAGAGGCTGCTCTCCGAGCATCCGGGGCCGTCCCCGGTGCTCCTGCATGTCGGCGCGAAATGCATCCGGCTGGCGTCTCAGTTCAGCGTCGACACGACGAGGGGACTGCTTGCCGAGCTTCGGGTCCTCCTCGGACCCTCATGCTTGCCTGCTGGTTGAGGGTCGAGCCGGGAGCAGGGCTGCCCACTGGGGGTGCTTTGGCCGGGAGGGATGTGAACGGCGTAAAATGGATTCTCAGCGACCGCCCCCAAATGGGGAGGCCGGACAGCCAAAATGTGGTGAGGAGAGTTACCGCGGTATGACGCTCGCTGTCGAAACGAAGGACTGCACCGCCCTGGCCGATACGGAGCTGGGGGAGATGGCCGACATCGTCACTGACGGGCCGGCTGGTTTTGACATCGGCCTGCTCTCGAAGCAGCCAGAGGCATGGGTTCTGATCACCCAGGTGCGTGATGCCGACAAGTTGGTTGGCTTCTCCTTTTGCACGCTGGAGCGCATAGGCGGGACGCCGTGCCTGCTGTGGGGCCTCGCGTCCGTGAAGCGGACGTCCAAGCGCGATCAGATCCTGAAGGCGATCATCACCGCCCAGTACAGGCGGGCTGTCCTGGCTTTCCCGGACGAAGACGTGCTGATCGGAACCAGGTTCATCGACCCGGGCGCCTTCGCCGCCTTCAAGAATCTTGAAGACATCTGTCCCCGGCCCGGCCACAAGCCGAGCGGCGAGGAGAGGGCCTGGAGCCGGCGCCTGGCGAAGCGTTTTGGGGCCGAGGGCCGCATCGACGATCGGACCTTCGTGGTGACGGGCGACGGGAACCCGGTCGGTGTTTTCGACTTCAACTCGAGCAAGCCGGAGACGATCCCGGCCGATGTGGCGGCGTTCTTCGACGTTCTCGACCCCGAGCGCCGGGACGTTCTCATCGCCTTCGGCTGGGCCATGGCCGAGGACCTCGCCGCCAAATACGCCCCGTAAATCGTCGAAGGCCGGGTGTCGGCAACCCGCCTGCGTCAGTCCCCTTCGGGAAAACTGACGCAGGCGTATTGCCGACTCCCGCCCTCGACCACCTCTACCTCGGTCGTTCGGGATCTCTTTGCAGATCGCGCTAGCCCTCGACCTACTTCGGCATCGAATTTCCCGGCTTTGCGGTGCATTTCGTTTCTGAGCGACAAATGCGACGCGAACCGCCTCGCGTTGCACCGCAAAGACCGAACGCACCGCAAAGCGGCAAGCGGTCGACATCGCGTTGCGTCGCGCTAGTCCTCGACGCTTGAACGGTTAAGGGCGGGGGAGGACGGCTTCGACGACCTTGTGGCAGGTTCCGTCGATGGGCGGCGTCAGGGAGACGACCAGGCGGTCGCCTCGTCCTGCCGGCATGCGGGTCATCCCGGCGCGGTCCATGCGGGTGGCGATGCGCCGGTCGAGGCAGGGCAGCTCGCGTTCGTGGCCGAGCCAGCCGAACCTGCAGCCGAGATAGGTGCCGTCCCTCCACAGGCTGACTGCACCCTCCGGCTCGACGAGAGCGATAGACGGATGGTCGGGCCGGCGTTCCCAGAACGGAACCGCGGGGGCGGAGATTCCCAGCAACGGCTGCCCTTTGGGGTGCAGCAACGGGCGAAGCAGGCGCTCCGCCTTACGTCCCTTGATCCGCCGAAGCCGGGTCGGTGGAGATTCGAGGACGAGGGCTTCGGGTTCCGCGGGATCGGGGACGGCATCGGCATCGACGTCCAGGGTGACCGCCGCCACGTCATAGGGGGCCAAGGGCTCTTCTGCGGGCGCGGGCGACCAGGCCCTGACCAGAGCGCCCGAAGCGAGGTCTACGCCGGCGCAGTGGTGACCGTCGGCTGCTAGGACCAGCAGCTCGAGGGTGACCCCGGGCGC
>CAZCCS010000288.1:0-4527 GCA_964497005.1 uncultured Acidimicrobiaceae bacterium
CGAGACACATCCCGAGTACATGACCGCGACGGTCACCTGCTCGTGCGGCAACACTTTCACCACTCGCTCGACCAAGGGCGAGCTGCACACCGAGCTCTGCAACGAGTGCCACCCGTTCTACACCGGCAAGCAGAAGCTGGTTGATACGGGAGGCCGGGTGGAGCGCTTCGAGCGCCGCTACGGGCGGAGGGGCAAGAAGTCGTAACCCCCCGAGGCGTCTCGGCGGAGCGGCTCGGCGAGCTTCGGGAAACCAAGCTCCGGGCGCTTGTCGCCGAGCATTGGGACAAAGAAACCGCTCGACTCGCCGAGCCGTTGGCTTTCATAGGGGGAGCCGCGCTGCTCTCGCGAGACGAGCGGGCCGCGATGTGGGTCCTCATCGACGATGGCGAGGTTTCGAGGTTCGGGCCGGCGCTGGCGTTGGCGGACGCCCGCGGCGCTGGGACGTTGGACGTGTTGGTGGAGGAGATGGTGCCCGGAGCCGCCGGCATCGTCGCCCGGCGGGCGGGGGAGATGAGGGAGCCGGCGGGCGTTTGGTCGTTGGTGGGGCGGGAGGTTCGAAGGGCGGAGCCGGAGGCGGTTGGTCCCGCCGGCGATGCACCGGGGGATGGGCCCGGGGGTGTGCCGGGGGATTTTGGGGACGCGGAAGAGCTCGCCGCGCTTTTGGCCGCTCACGGGGCCGAACCGATTTTCGAACACGGGGTGCTGCGGGGCGAGGTGCTTGGTCTCGAGGTCGCCAGGGTGATCGGTGGGGAGCTGCGCGTCGGCGTGGGACGCCACGACCGCGACGCCCGGGCGGAGATACGACCGGGAGAGGACGTCGGGTCTGCGCTGGACGAAGCTGTAGCCGTGGTGCGGTCGTGGCGAAGGCCGGGTGTGGCCCGGCATCCTGCCAACACGCTCGCCCGATCGCGGTGGTTGCGTTCGCTGGTAATCGCCAGGCCGGAACTGGTGGGCGCTTCCTCGTTATACGCGGTTGCGCCGCCGTTGCCGTGGTTCGATTTGCCGGAGGCCGGCGCCGCTCCGTGTGTGGGAACCCTGGCCGACGGGAGGGCCGCGGTGGTGGTGTGCTCGGTTGGCGTGGACCTTGACCTGATCCCGACCGCGGCCGACTGCAGGGTTCTCTATCGGCCGGGGGCTGCTCTTCTTCTGGTGGTGCCCGAGCGCGACGACGTCCCCGTCAACCGCCGGCTCGCGGCCGGGCTGGCCACGCCGGCTCAGGTCGTGACAGTCCCTCGCGAGTGGGAGCGCTTGGTCGCGTAGGCGGTCGGCGCCGGCGGAGGGGGCCGGCGGGAGGGGGCCGGCGGGAGGGGCCGGCGGGAGGGGCCGGCGGGAGGTGGCCGGCGGGAGGGGCCGGCGGGAGGGGCCGGCGACACTTTCGTAACAGCCGCCTCGCGGCCGCGCCGACGATCGTTACAAAGATGTCGCCATAGCGCGATTTCGTAACTGGATCGCGTATCCCGGGGATCGCTCTGTTACGAAACTGCAGAACCAGTCGAAGAGAGCCACCGATCACACTGATGCCGGTGCCAGACCCCCACGCATGGCCCAGGCCGACAATAGCTCGGGGCATACGATGTCACGCGGGTGGTGCACGATGTCGAACCACGTGTAGCGCAAGACGGTCCATCCGTCGAGGATGATCCGGTTCTGGCGGAGGAGGTCCGACCTGAGAGCGTTCGGCACCGCGTGGACCGAAGCGCCATCGATCTCTACCGCAATGCGCAGTTCGGGCCAGGCAAAGTCCAAGCGGTATTTCCGTCCCTGCAGGATTACCACGTATTGCCGGCGGGGCTCGGGCAGACCTCTGCTTCGGGCCAGTTGCAGGAAGAGGGTTTCTGCGTCGCTTTCCGTTGGCGCAGCGTTGTCGGCGCGCCGGTCCAGTACCAGCCGTAGCACTCCCCAGCCCGCCATACCTGCAGTCGCCAGTAAACGCTGCAACCCTTGGACCGCTACGAGCTTCCTTCGCAGCGCGCACTCAAGGGCCCGCTCGACGACGCCCTCATCGGTTCGGGCCCCGAGATCGGCAAGAGTGCGGGCGGCCGTAGTGATCGGAACGCCTCGGTAACAGGTCACATGGTCTGACGGAAGATTCGCCGGTCTGTGGGCAACTTTGAGGCGCGACTGTCGACCAGGGGGTACGGCCACCTCGATGTTGTCTCGGGGGCATCCGTCAAGACCCCACCAGGCGGCCGCCGCTCGTCGGTAGGCAATTGCGCCGGGGCCCCCGGAAACGATGGCGAGCCATAACTGCTGCTCCCACGCGTCAACGCCTGTGTCGAGGGTGTGTATGTATACGCCGCGCCCGGACCGGGCCAGAACGCCTTCGGCGAGGAGCACGTCCCGACGAGCTCGAGTGATGCCGGACTCGGTGAGATCGCGCCCGGAGATCACGCCGGCCTGAGCGGCGGCAACAGCCTGCCAATCTCGTTGCATTTCATGATGTTACATCTACTCGATGGCCGGCGCCTACACTCGCCGGGGTGAGCGCTGGAGACAGCAGCCGCGAGATGGACGCCAACCGCAGGATGTGGGACGAGCGTGTACCGATCCACGTGCAATCGCAGTTCTACGACGTGGGGGGCTTCAAAGCCGGCCGGCCCGCGCTCGAACCATTTGAGGTTGAGGAGTTGGGCCCCCTGGGTGGTTTGCGGTTGGCCCACCTGCAGTGCCATTTCGGGCTGGACACCCTAGACCTGGTCCGCCTCCATCCGAATCTTGAAGCTGTTGGGTTGGACTTCTCGGAGCCGGCCATCAGGACAGCCCAAGGCCTCGCGAAAGAGCTCGACCTGTCGGACCGGGCGACGTTCGTCCAGGCCAACGTCTACGACGCAGTAGAGGTGCTTGGCGCCGGCCAGTTCGACGTCATTTACACCGGCAAGGGCGCTTTGGTGTGGTTGCCATATCTCGACCGCTGGGCGGGGATCTGCGCAAAGCTCATCCGGCCCGGAGGATCGCTGTATGTGTGCGAATACCACCCGGTCGCCTGGAGCTTCGACGAAGAGGAGCCGGTTGTGAAGTACGACTACTTCCGCACCGCGCCGTTCGTCGAGGACTCGCCCGGCAGCTACGCCGATCGCAATGCCGTCACTGAGAACAACACGAACTACAGCTGGCAGCACCCTCTGTCACAGGTGATCGACTCCATCATCAGCGCCGGCTTCCAGCTGCAGTTCCTGCACGAGTGGGACTGGTGCCACTCGGATCTAGGAAACTGGCTCATCAGGGGAGACGACGGCCGATACAGATGGCCGCCGCCCGGCCGCTTGCCCTTGATGTACTCGCTGAAGGCGACACGGGCGACGACGAGCTAGGACGACGAACTAGCCGGAGCACACAGCACCCCCACGCCGGCCCCACCGCCACCCCCGGTACGCTGAGAGATCGTGCTGGATCGCCTCGAGAGCCTCGAACGAGAGTATGAAGCGGTCCTCGTCCAACTCTCTGATCCGGCGGTCATTTCCGATCAGCGCCGGCTACGCGAGGCGTCCAGGCGGCACAAGGAGCTGGAACCAGTAGTCGAAGCGCTGCGCGAGTACAGATCGGCCGCCGGCGATCTTGACGCCGCCCGCGAGATGCTCGCCGAGGCAGATGGGGCTGACCGCGACATCGTGCGCGCCGAGATCGCCGAGTCCGAGGCACGCATCGCCGACTTGGAGGAGCGTCTCAAGCTCTTGCTCCTCCCGAAGGACCCGAACGACGGCAAGAACGTGATCATGGAGATCCGCGGGGCGGAAGGCGGTGAGGAGGCCAACCTGTTCGCCCGCGATCTTTACGAGATGTACATCCGCTACGCCGAGCGCAAGGGCTTGGGAATCGAAGTCATGTCAACTGACCCGTCTGACATGGGCGGGTTCAACCAGGTCACCTTCATGGTCAAAGGCGACGCGGCATGGTCGCACCTCAAATACGAGGGCGGTCCGCACCGGGTTCAACGGGTTCCCGTGACTGAGTCCCAAGGCCGGGTACACACCTCCTCGGCCACGGTTACCGTGCTGCCCGAGGCTGAGGAAGTGGACGTGCAGGTCGAGGACAAGGACCTCAAGATCGACGTCTACCGGTCCACCGGCCCGGGGGGCCAGTCGGTCAACACCACCGACTCCGCAGTTCGGATCACCCACCTGCCGACCGGGATCGTCGTCGCCATGCAGGACGAGAAGAGCCAGATCCAGAACCGTGCGAAAGCCATGCTGGTGTTGCGAGCGCGACTTCTCAAGGCGGAGCAGGACCGCCAATCGGCGGAGCTGTCCAGCGCTCGCCGCAGCCAGATCGGGGGTGGCGGGCGTTCAGAGAAGATCCGTACCTACAACTACAAGGAGAACCGGGTGACCGATCACCGCATCGGGCTCACCCTGTACAAGCTCGACAAGATCATGCTCGGGGAGTTGGACGAGATCGTCGACGCGCTGATGGCCGACGAGCGGGCGGCGCAGTTGGCCGGCGGCGGCTCCGAAGACCGAGGATGACAACCTTGCGAGCCCCCGGAACCTCCGCCGCCACGACCCCCGCCGCCACGACGACGCCGGCCAC
>CAZCCS010000289.1:0-4517 GCA_964497005.1 uncultured Acidimicrobiaceae bacterium
GTGGCGTCGACCAGATTCAGCGCCGGCGCCGGCGTCTCGCCTTCGAAGTTCTTCACCACCCAAGGCGCGCCGTTGGCGTTCCCATGGGGTACGACCACCTCCGGAGGCGCCGGGAAAACAGACGCCGGCGAATATCCCTCCCTCAACACCTCCGCCAACATGATCGCCTTGAACGTCGATCCGGCCTGCCGGCCGCTTCCCCCGCCGGCGGTCCCCAACGCCAGGTTGACCGTCGACTTCGAGTAGTTCTGCCCGCCTACGAGGGCCTTGACCGCGCCGTTGTCGTCCAATGACACGAGCGCGCCCGACGGGTCTCCGTTCGCAGGGTTCAGCGCCAGCTTGTTCGGGCCGTTCACGGAGCTGCCATAAACCGTGCCGTACGCCTGGGCCTGCATCGAAGGGTCGAGGGTGGTGGTTACACGCAGGCCGCCTCCGTCCACCAGCGGGCGGCCGTACTTGGCGTACAGCTGTTGGCGTACTGCGGAGATGAAGTACTCATCGCCCGCGGCTGCCCCGTTGGTCTGGGCGAGCGCCCCGCTCGACGCCGAGACCACGTAGGCCGAGAACGGCATCGCCTCGACGTCGGACGCCTGCGCCTTGTTGATCTTGTGGTCCCGGACCATCGCCTTCAACGTGTCGGTCTGGTTCTTCCGAGCGAGCGCCGAGCTGTGCGCCGGGTCCGCTGATTCGGGCTCTCGGATCAACGCCGCGAGCAACGACGCCTCGCGCAGGCCGAGCTGCTGCACGGGCTTGCCGAAATAGGCCTCCGACGCGGCCTGCACCCCGTAGGCGCCCCGGCCCCAGTAGATCGTGTTGAGGTAGTTCTGCATGATCTGCTTCTTGGATTCGGTGTGAGACAGACGGATTGCGAGCGCCGCCTCCTTGATCTTCCTGAGGAGGGTCCGTTTGGGGCTCAGGTAGGCCTGCTTCACGTACTGCTGCGTGATCGTCGATCCACCCTGTAGGTTCCCGCCGGCGACGTCGGAGACCCCAGCCCGCACGATGCTGATCGGGTTGAGGGCGCCTTCGGACCAGAAATGCCTGTCCTCGGTCGACACCACCGCGTTCACGACGACGGGCGGCACCTGATCGAGCGAGACGTTGACTCGGTTCTGCTCGGAAAAAGATGCCAGGACTTGTTTTCCCGACGAGTCATACAGGAACGTCGTCTGTTTGAGGGGTTGCGGCGGAGGAAGCTTCAAGCGCGAAAGCATGAAGAGGCCGGCCGCGACAATCGCGAACAACAACAAACCCGTCCCGAATATCCACCTTCTCCACCGCCATAGCCGCCCGTGCTTGACCTCTTTTTCCCCGTCGTTGGCGGGTTTGCTGCCCTTCGCTTGTTTGGATGGCGACTTCGACTTTGCGGTCCCCGCGCGCCGCGGTTTCCGAGGAGCGGTGGAGACCATAAAGGGCGCTATACCCAGTTCAGCGACGTGCTGATACCGCGAAGCTCCGGGTCAGGTGGTTCCAGGAGCACGCGGGACAGACCTCGACGACATAGCAGGCGAGGTCTTTTGCGGTACGCGAGAGCCGATTCATCTCCCGCTGCGAGGTGACACACGTGCCCGACGGCGGGAGGCGGCTGCCGAACACATAGGACACCAGCCGCAGCTTTTCCTCGGCGCATATGGGGCAGTCATCGTCGGTTGGCGCCCCGACGTTTTCCGCGGCCCGCAACAGGTCGGGGTGAGCGTCACAAACATCGAGCCGCGAGAGCCGCCCCCTCTTGAACTCCTTGACGACCGAGTTGCGGGCCAAGGTGTAGTCGATCTCGCCGCCGACCCGCGAGCCCGCGCCGGCACCCGCGAGGGCTTCGGGACGCAGGCTCATCACGGGTAGCACCCTACAGCCACGCTCCCCGCCGGCGACGGCTGGCCGACCTCTCGCGGCGAGTCAACTCTGCGCCGATATATCGGTCCGATACATCGACCTGCTATAGTGTCCGGATCATGCTCGAGCTGGCCATCCTCGGACTGTTGAAGGAACAGGAGCTGCACGGCTACGAGCTGAAGAAGCGGCTCTCCGAGAACCTCGGCTTCGCAAGCGGGGTCTCCTTCGGGTCGCTCTATCCCGCCCTCGCCCGCCTCGAGGCGGCCGGGGCGGTCAAAGCGGTCGACCCGATTCCGGCACCGGGGGCGTCGATCCCCCTGACCGGATCGCTCGCCGGCGAGCTGGCCGCGTTCCGGGCCCGAAAAGGAACGAACCGCGGCGGCCGAGGCAAGAAGGTGTACGGGATCACTGCCCGGGGCGAGACTCTTTTCGAGGAGTTGCTGGCCGCGGAGTCGCAGTCGAGCGAAGACGAGAGGTTCTTCAACCTTCGCCTCGCGTTCGCCCGCTACCTACCGCCCGACGCCCGGCTCGGCATGCTCGAGCGCCGGCGCGCGCACCTGGTCGAACGTTTGGTGCAAATGCGCGCGCGGGTCAAGGCCCTCCGTGACCATGACCGCTACGCCCGCAGCCTTATCGAGCACGACCGCGACTCGACCGAACGTGATTTGAGCTGGATCGACCAGTTGATCGCCAGTGAAAGGGCCGACCGGCCCGAATCCGACAGACCGGCAAGTACCGAACCGGTCCCGACTTTTTCCAAATCCCAGGAGGACGCAATCCAATGAGCAACAAGATCCGTGTCGCCATCGCCGGCGTCGGTAACTGCGCCAGTTCTTTGGTCCAAGGCATCGAGTACTACCGCGACGCGGATCCGTCCGACTCCGTTCCGGGGCTCATGCACGTCTCGCTCGGCGGCTATCACGTTGGCGATGTCGAGTTCGTTGCGGCCTTCGACGTGGATGCCGCCAAGGTCGGGTTGGATCTCGGCAAGGCGATCTTCGCCGGCCAGAACAACACGGTTCGCTTCGCCGCCGTTGGCGACGTTGGGGTGACCGTGCTCCGCGGGCCGACGCTGGACGGGCTCGGCAAGTACTACCGCCAGACGATCGAGGAGTCGCCGGCGGAGTCCGTGGACGTGGCCGAGGTGCTCCGCTCGTCGCGGGCCGACGTACTGGTGTCGTACCTGCCGGTCGGCAGCGAGGAGGCCCAGAAGCATTACGCCGCGGCCTGCTTGGAGGCGGGGGTGGCGTTCGTGAATGCGATCCCGGTTTTCATTGCCAGCGACCCGGAGTGGGCGTCACGGTTCGCTGAGGCCGGTGTCCCGATCGTTGGTGACGACATCAAGAGCCAGGTCGGGGCGACGATCGTGCACCGCCTCCTTGCCCGTCTGTTTGAAGACCGGGGCCTGGTGCTCGACCGGACCTACCAACTGAACGTGGGCGGGAACATGGACTTCAAGAACATGCTCGAACGGGAGCGGCTCGAGTCCAAGAAGATCTCCAAGACCCAGTCGGTGACGAGCCAGATCGATCACGGCATCGAGGCCGACGACGTGCATATCGGGCCGTCCGACCACGTGCCCTGGCTGGACGACCGCAAGTGGGCCTACATCCGTCTCGAAGGCCGCAACTTCGGTGACGTGCCTCTGAACGTCGAGCTGAAGCTGGAGGTGTGGGACTCCCCCAACTCCGCCGGCGTGATCATCGACGCGCTCCGCTGCGCCAAGATCGCTCTCGACCGGGGTATCGGCGGCCCGTTGCTCGGTCCCTCCGCCTACTTCATGAAGTCCCCGCCGGTTCAGTACCACGACGAGGACGCCCGCCAGATGGTCGAGGATTTCGCCGCCGGCGAGGCCTAAGGGCTTGCCGGGTCCGCCGGCGAGGCGTCTGGCCGCATAAGGTCCGTCGCCGATGAGCGATACAGCAGCAGCGTGGGATCGGGGCGCCTCGGCCTATCAGGCGAGCGCCAACCTGCCAACCGACGTCGCCCACTACGGGCCCGACCTCCCGACCGAGGCCGAGCTCCGGCTGCTCGGCGATCTGAAAGGCAAGCGTGTCCTGGAGCTCGGCTGCGGGGCGGCGCAGTGCTCCATCGCTTTCGCCAAACACGGCGCGACCGCGATCGGGGTCGACTTCTCCGCGGCGCAGCTCGCCCTCGCCCGCGAGTTGACCGAGCGGGAGGAGGTGAAGGTGGAGCTGCGCCAGGGCGACATGGCCGACCTGGCGTTTTTGCGTGCTGATTCGATCGACTTGGTGTTTTCGGCGTTCGCCTTCGGTTACGTGGAGGACCTCAACCGGGTGTTCCGCCAGGTTCACCGGGTCCTGAAGGTGGGCGCCCCCCTCGTCTTCAGCCTCCCCCACCCCGCCTACCACCTCCTCGACGAGAATTCGTCGTCGTCGTCGTCGGCGTCGTCGGAGGCAGGCGGGCCGGGGATCCGGCGCTCCTACTTCGACCGCCGGCCGGTCACGTCGAAATGGGGCGGCGTGTCCGCGACCACCTACCACCACACCTTCGCGGACCTCTACATGGGCCTCCTGCGCTCCAGCTACCGCGTGGACCTTGTCGTCGAGCCCGAGCCGGCCGCCGGCGCCCCCCGCAGCCCGTGGTGGCGCGAATCGATGGAGTACGTCCCGCCGGCGCTGATCATCCGCGCGCGCAAAGAGGGGAACTAGGCCGGCGGGGGC
>CAZCCS010000290.1:0-4499 GCA_964497005.1 uncultured Acidimicrobiaceae bacterium
GGCCCCCACCGCCGGCCCCACCGCCGGCCCCCACGGCCGGCCCCACCGCCCCCTCGCAGCGAGACCGCGGCACAATGTCCACCGTGGCCGAGTTCCTGATCATCACCGGGCTTTCCGGCGCCGGCCGATCCCAGGCCGGCGCCACCCTCGAGGATCTCGGCTGGTTCGTGATCGACAACATCCCCACCGCCCTGATCACCAAGGTCGCCGATCTGGTCGAGTCCCCTGGCTCTGCGATCCACAGGGTGGCCCTGGTCGTCGGACGTGACGCCCAGCAGCTCGACGAAGTCGAGGCCGCCGCCCTTCAGCTGCGCGCCGGCGGTTCGGCTGTCACCACACTGTTCCTGGAGGCCTCCGACGATGTCCTGGTGCGGCGCTTCGAGGGAACGAGGCGGCGTCATCCCATCGGCCAGGAGGGCGTCAACGACGCCATCACCCTCGAACGGGAGAGGCTCCAGCCGATCCGAGCGATCGCCGACGTGGTCATCGACACCTCGGACCTCAACGTCAACCAACTCCGTGACCGGCTCGCAGACCTGTTCACCGGGGACCGCTCCGAGCACCTTCAGATCCAGGTCTTGTCGTTCGGCTTCAAGCACGGAGTTCCCCTTGACGTGGACAACGTCTTCGACGTCCGTTTTCTCCCCAACCCCCACTGGGTAGACGAGCTGAGACCCCTGACCGGGCTCGACCGCCCAGTTCGCGAGTTCGTGCTTCGCTACGCCGAGGCGAAAGAGTTCGTCGACCGGATCGACGACCTTCTCGCCTTTCTCCTGCCCGGCTACATGAAGGAAGGAAAGTCCTATCTCACAGTCGCCATCGGGTGTACCGGCGGACGGCATCGCTCGGTTGCGCTGGGCGAGGAGATCGCGGGGCGTCTCCGGGCAAGGGGGTATGAGCCTTCTGTGAACCACCGGGACATCGAGAGGTGACCTCCGCCCCCACCCTCACCCCCACCCCCACCCCCACGCCCACGCCCACGCCCGCCCCCACCCCCACCCCCGCCCCCGCCGGCCCCCGAGTAGTGGCGCTCGGGGGCGGACACGGCCTGGCATCCACCCTCCGTGCCGCCCGCCGCTACGCCGGCGAGGTGACCGCGGTCGTGTCGGTCGCCGACGACGGCGGCTCTAGCGGTCGCCTCCGCCAGATCGCCGGCATCCCCGCGCCGGGCGACCTTCGCAGGTGCCTGGTCGCCATGGCCGAGGACGACTCCCTCTGGTCCCGAGCTTTCGAATATCGGTTCCCGTCAGGGGACCTGGAGGGCCACGCCCTGGGAAACCTTCTCATCGCCGGCCTAGCCAACGTGTCCGGTGATTTCGGCGAGGCCCTGCACGTCGCCGCCTCCCTCCTCGGGTCAGTCGGCAAGGTGCTCCCCGCTACCTCGGTGCCGGTGGTCCTGAAGGCAGACGTCGCCGGCACCGAAGTCGTGGGACAGGTCAACGTCGCCGAGTCCGACGGCGCGATCTCCTCGGTCTCCATCGTCCCGCCCGACGCGCCCGTACCCGACGAGGTGCTCGAGGCGATCGCCAACGCCGACCAGGTGGTGATCGGACCGGGTTCGCTGTTCACCAGCGTGCTGGCGGTCTGTGCTGTGCCGGGCATCCGGGCCGCCCTGGGTCAACAAACCAAAGCTCGCATCATCTACGTCTGCAACCTGCGACCCCAGCAACCCGAGACCGCCAACTACACGGCTGCGGACCACCTCCGCGCCGTGCTCGAACACGGGGTGCCTGTCGACGTGATGGTCGCCAACGCCCCCGACTCGACCACCGCACCGACGCCCAGCGAGGTCCACGGGGTCACCACAATCTTGGCCCCCATCAGCAACGCAGATGGCACCGCGCACGACCCGGGTCTTTTGGCCCTGGCGCTGCGTAGCCTGACATAGTGAGCTTTGGCGGCCAGCCCTAAAAGAACACCAAGGGAGTAGACAAGCATGGCCATTCGAGTGGGGATCAACGGGTTCGGAAGGATCGGGCGTAACTTCATCCGCTCCGCCCTACAACAAGGGGCGCACAACGCTGGCGGCGCCGGCGACGTCGTGGTGGTCGGCGTCAACGACCTGGTCCCAACCGCAACCAACGCCCACCTCCTCAAGTACGACTCGACGCAGGGAACGCTCCAGCAGCAAGTCACCCACACCGAGGACTCGATCACGGTTGGCGACCAAACCTTCAAGGTGTTCTCCGAGCGGGACCCCAAGGCGCTCCCGTGGGCCGACCTCGGCGTCGACGTGGTCATCGAGTCGACCGGGCTGTTCACGTCCCGCGACAAGGCGGCCGCTCACATCGACGCCGGCGCGCCGCGCGTCATCATCTCGGCGCCGGCGACCGACGCCGACGCAACCTTCGTGATCGGCGTCAACGACGACACCTTCGACCCCGCCAAGCACACCATCGTCTCCAACGCATCGTGCACCACCAATTGCTTCGTCCCGATGATGAAGGTCCTCGACGACGCATTCGGCATCGAGAAGGGCCTCATGTCGACGGTCCTCGCCTACACCAATGACCAGAACCTCCTCGACCTCGCCCACAAGGACCTTCGCCGGGCGCGCTCCGCCCCCGTCAACATCGTTCCGGCGTCGACCGGCGCCGCCCGAGCCACCAGCCTGGTCATGGCTTCGATGAAAGGCAAGCTCGACGGCAGTGCCCTGAGGGTGCCGGTCGCCGACGGCTCGATCACCGACTTCACCGGGATCCTCAAGCGGGACGTGACCGTGGAGGAGATCAACGAGGCCTTCCGCGCCGCCGCCGAGTCGGGCCCGTTGTCGACGGTTCTCGTCTACACCGAGGATCCCATCGTCTCCTCGGACATCGTCGGCTCGCCGGCTTCCTGCACCTTCGACTCCCTGCTCACCATGACGATGGGATCGCTCATCAAGGTGTTCGGCTGGTACGACAACGAGTGGGGCTACTCGAACAGGCTCGTCGACCTTGCGAGGATTGTCGGAGCATCATGAAAAAGGTCCCCACGTTGGAGGACCTGCCTCCAGTGGAGGGCAAGAGCATTCTGATGCGGACCGATTTCAATGTCCCTATCGTGGACGGGCGGATAACCGACGACCTCAGGATCCGCCTGCCCATAGAAACGATCGGCTGGCTTCTTGATCACGGAGCGTCCCATATAACGACCGCGAGCCACCTGGGACGCCCAAAAGGAAAGCCCGACCCGCGCTACAGCATGGATCCGGTCCGGCGCCGTCTCCAAGCCCTGCTCGAAGAAGACGGACTGGACGCGTCTCGGGTCGACTTGCTCGAGAACTTGAGGTTCGACCCCCGCGAGGAGGCGGGAGATCTTTCCTTTGCAAAGGAGCTGGTCGACGGTCACGACCTGTTCGTGAACGACGCCTTCGGAGCGGCCCACCGCGCACACGCGTCCGTCGTCGGCCCACCCCAGATGATCCCCAGCGCCGCTGGAAGGGTCATGGCCCGCGAGGTAGAAGTGTTCGACGGCCTCCTCGAAGGAGCCAAGCGGCCCTTCGTGGCGGTCCTGGGAGGCGCCAAAGTGAGCGACAAGCTGGGCGTCATTGGAGCGCTTCTCGAACGGATCGACACGCTGTTGGTGGGGGGCGGCATGTGCTTCACACTCCTCGCCGCACGTGGCAACCCGATCGGTGCTTCGCTCTTCGAACCCGACCAGGTCGAGACCTGCCGGGCCCTGCTCGACTCCGGTAGGGATATTCGGATCCCGTCCGACCTGACCGCCCTAAGCCCGGGCGGCGCGTTTGGACCGGGGGTCGAGCCGAGCGGCGAGACCCGCCAGATCGGCACCCGGGTCCCCGATGGCTGGACGGGGCTCGATATCGGACCGGGAACCGCCGCCGAGTTCTCCGACGTGATCGGCGAAGCCGCCACTGTGCTGTGGAACGGTCCGATGGGCGTGTTCGAGGATTCGCGTTTCGAGGCCGGCACCCGCACGGTCGCAGAGGCAGTTGCCGACGCCCGTGGCTTCACTGTGGTCGGCGGCGGGGACAGCGCCGCCGCTCTAGCCCAGTTCGGCCTCGCCGACCGGGTCGACCACCTGTCGACCGGCGGCGGCGCCTCGCTCGAGTTCCTCGAGCATGGCGACCTGCCGGGGGTCGCGGCCCTGAGGGACGGGATCCACGGGTGACGGCCGGCCGCCGGCCTCTGATATCCGGCAACTGGAAGATGAACCTCACTCATTTGGACGCGATCAACGTTGTCCAGAAACTGTCTTACAGCCTCGACCGGGAGAACTACTCGGGCACTGATGTTTCCGTGCACCCCCCGTTTACCGCCCTCAGGTCGGTGCAAACCGTTCTCGACGCGGACGACATCCCGATCGCGCTTGGAGCGCAGAACTGCTACTGGGAGCCGAGCGGGGCGTTCAGCGGCTCGCGGGCCTGTCGCGAATGCCATCCGGGCGAGTGGGCCTCCTACGGTGGCTCGGGCCACTCCCGGACGCTCCGCGTGGCCGGGCGGACCGCCCTGGCGCGCCGGCTCGACGGCCGAGAGGTCGAGGATCCCGAGCGGCCG
>CAZCCS010000291.1:0-1815 GCA_964497005.1 uncultured Acidimicrobiaceae bacterium
TCTGGCCGTGACTCCGTGTCGGGCTCCTCGGCCGTTTCAGCCAGAAGGTGGGGCCCCTGCCCCACCTCTGGCCGTGACTCGGTTGTATCGGTCCCCTGCCCCACCTCTGGGCGTGACTCCGTGTCGGGCTCCTCGGCCGTGTCAGCCGTAGGGGCGGCGCCGTGGCCGTTGGATGTGACGTTGGGCGGAACGGGATCGCTTGCCGGCGCTGGCTCGTCCTTGGATGCCCGGATGCGGGCGAAGAGCTGGTCGACTGGGCTGGCCTTGCTCTCACGAGCAGATCGGCGTGATGCAGGCTTGGCGGTGGGAGCGGTCTGTACAGCCGACGCGGTCACCGCAGCGGGCTCCACCGCCAGCCCTGTCTCCACCGCCGGCCCTGTCTCCACCGTTTGCCCTGTCTCCACCGCCGGCCCTGTCTCCAGGGCTTGCTCTGGCTCGGGAACCGGCTGTGTTGCGCCAACCGGGCCGCTTTCTTCTGCCGGCGGCACCTCGACCACCGGGCCCTCGGCAGCGACAGCTTCTACCGCCGCATCGACCTCGTGCGGCTCCCGCTGAAAACGACGCCCCACCTCATCAGCAGCCGCCCTCGCCTCAGCGTCGGCCTTGGTCAGATCCTCCTGCGCTTCCTCGAGCGTCCTGCGGACAACCGCGTAGGCCCCGAGTAGGCGTTCCCGTCCGGCACGAAGCTGCTCGATCTGCACCGTGGCAACCCGCCGCCGACGGCTCAGGTCCTCGAGGATCCGCTCCCGGGTGGAGTTCGCGCCTTCGATGGTAAGCGCACGATCCTGCTCTCCCTTTGCGCGAAGGGCGTCGGCCTCGCCACGCGCCCGTTCGAGTATCTCGGCAGATTCGGCTCGCGCAGCGTCGACGATTCCCGCAGCCGCCTCTTCAGCCGACTTCCTCTCGTCCGCGAGGACGGTCTCGGCCTCAGCCCTGATCCGGTCGGCCTCTTCGCGCGCTGATGCCAAAGCCTGTTCTGACTCTTCGGCTGCTCTGGTCCTGAGATCCTGCGCCGCCGCGCGGGCGCTCCGGAGTATCGAGGCGGTCTCTTCGCCGACAGCCGCCATGAGGGTTTCCTCGTCGAGGACCGGTGGCCGCGCGGCACGCTCCTCGGCCGAACGCCACGCCGATTCGAGCTGCTCCGCCCGCTCGCGCAACGCCCGCACTTCCGCGGCGAGCCGATTCAGGAAGTCGCGGACCTCGGAGTGGTCGTAGCCGCGAAAACCCGAAGTGAAGGTCCTCGCCTGGATCTGCTCAGGCGTCAGGGAAGGATCCGGGACCATCCCTGTCAGCCTAGGGCGGTCAACCCGTCGGATTGGGTGATGTCCAGCGCTTGATCGGGGACCGGAATGCGCAAGAAGAACGTGCTGCCCCGCCCGATCTCCGACCGGCAACTGATCGAGCCGCCGTGGCCCTCCGCGACTCGCTGAGCGAGGGTCAGGCCGAGCCCGAGCCCGCCGAACGCACGTGTGTCGGACGCGTCCCCCTGCACGAAGTCGCCGAACATCCGCTCCGCCTGCTCGCGCCCCATCCCAACACCGTGGTCGGTCACCGAGATCTCGACATAGTCCTTGCCGTTTCCGCTGCCGGCGCCGTTGGAGCCTCCAGCCGGAACATTCGACGCACCGACGACGATCCTCCCGCCGTCGGGCGAGAACTTCACCGCGTTGCCGATCAACTCGTCGAGCGCTTTCGCCAACCACCGTTTGTCTGCGAGCACGATCGGTATGTCGCGTGCGACCTTTCGGCCGATCGTGACGTTGGAAGGGACCTTCTCCGACCAAGAAGCCGAGAGGCTGCGCACCAACCCGCGCA
>CAZCCS010000291.1:1825-4496 GCA_964497005.1 uncultured Acidimicrobiaceae bacterium
GACCGCCTCGAACCGCATCAGCATCCGTCCGGCGCCGCTGGAGGCGGAGAACTCCAGCATCTCGACGATGCGTTGCAACTGATCCGAAGAACGCCGGATCTCCCCGTACCAGGTCCCGGCCTGCTCGGGAGGAACGCTCTGCTTTCGCAGCAGAAGGTCTGCGTACGCTTTGATCGGGGTCAGAGGGGTGCGCAGTTCGTGTCCGATGCGAGACAGGAACTCGTCCTTCATCCGTTCCACCTCGCGCTCGCGCCGGAGGTCGTGCAGGAGGAAGACGTTGCCGATCATCTCGCCGCCGGGCCCTCGTACCGCGCCCGAGGAGATCGACACAGGAACCGGTTCGTTGTCGGGGGATTCGATGCTGGCGATGCGGGTCCACGGTGCTGGGCCGGGATCCAACAGACGTGCGGCGAGCGACGAACCGTCGTCTCCGGTGGCGGAGACGACCTTGTCCACCGGGCTTCCGACCGCGGCCCTCGCGCTCATTCCGGTCAACTCCTCGGCTGCGCGGTTGATGTCGGTCACCCGCCCGGAGCTGTCGACCGCGATCAGGCCGTCGGTCATGCCGGCAATGACCGCCTCCATCCGGTTTCGCAGGCGGGTCTCCTCCTCGGCGGCGGACTGCAGAGCGTTTGCCTGATCCTGGACTGAGTCGAGCATGGCGTTGAAGACCGACGCCAGCGTGGCGACCTCGTCATCTCCCCGCACTTCGGAACGAAGTGCGGCGTCACCGCGCCCGATCCGCGAAGCAACCTGGGTCAGGCGGCGCACGCCCGAAGTGATCCTGTCCCCGACGAACACGGCCAATCCCAGAGCCAGCACGGTCCCGCCGAGCGCGATGAGGAACAGCGTCCGGTACAGCTGCGTTCGGGTCGACAGCTCGTTGGTCGCCGGGGCCATGAGCAGAACCGACAGCGGCGGCGACGCGGTCGCCACCGAGACCGGAACTGTGCTCACGAGATCGTTGTCGACGACCCTCGTCCCGCCCGGGGTGGCCGCGGCGGCGAGGACGGCCGCGGGGGGCGGGGGTCCGTTGCCCGCGATGACGGACCCGACCGAGACCAGGGCGAGGGTCGGGACGGGGTCATTCTCGGCGCGTGCCGCGAGGTAGCTCGAATTGAAAGGAACCGCGTTGATGACCGCCCCCAGCAGCTTGCCGTTGGTCAAGCAAACTGGGAAAGCCGCCGCAGCCCACGCGGTGTTGCCCTCCACGAAGATGCCGGGGGTCGTGTCGCCGGTGATGCAGAGAAGCTGCGGGATGTTCAAGTCCTTGGCGAGCCGGCTCGCAGATGCGGAGTCGATGCTGCCCGCAGCCGCCGCGACCGTGGAGTTCGGATCGGCATAGGCGTAGCCGGACGGGAACAGAGAAACAAGCGTCTTCAGCGCGGTCTGGAGTTGGCTGGCGGCTGCGACTGGCGGGGAGCCACCGGGGGCGTCACTACCGATCTGGATAAGCGGATCGGTCGGCTGGTTGGTGGCGCTCTTCGCCAGGATCGTCGCGGCGAAACGGGCGTCCTTGGCCGTGTTTGCCGCGGCGGCCGCCATTTGTGAGGTTTCCGTGCGGGCGCTGGAGGAGAGCTGCTTCAGGTCATCGCGCTGCAGCGACGACGAGATGACTGCTGACAGGGCGACAGCGAGTACGACGACCACGAGAAGCAGAGTGGTCGCCCCGCTGGCCGCCACCTTGGCCGCGACCGAGTTGCGGCTGACCCACAGGATCGTCGCACCGAGAAGGAGACTTCCGGCAACGAGCAGGCTGTCCAGCGCCAGATCCGAACCAGAGGTGTAGACGATCTCGGTGATCCCTGCCGCGATCCAGCAGAGGATCGCGGCGACAAGCAGCAGCCGAAGCCGGGCGCCCCCGCCCCAGGCGACCGCCATCGGGATAAGAGCGACGGCCGAAGCGATGCGCGCGACGCCCAGCGCCCCGTGAGGATCACCTGTGACTATGAGCGATCCGTGCGCGAACGCCGCCGCTCCGGCGATGAGGAAACCGAGGACCGCGAGTGCGGCGGCACTCGATATCTCGCGATACGCAAGCGAACCGACCACGACTCCCGCCGGCCGCACGCCCGGGGGGCGCAGCACAGCGATTGCTATCCCCGAGGCCGCGACGATCAGAGTGACGAACTCGGCCGCAAACTGGATCTGGGTTTCGGTCAGGGACATCTCTGGTATCAACCATTCTGTCCGCTGGAAGGCGTCGGGACACGCCCACCGAGTGCCTGCAGGTCGTTGAGGGCCTGCTGGAGCGTCGAAACTGCGTAAATCTTCAACCCGTGGGCCTGACTGCGAGCCGCGTTCAGCTCCTGGGGAGGGACGAGGAAGACCTGCGCGCCGGCGTTTCGGACCGCGACCGCTTTCTGCGCAACGCCACCGACGTCACCGACCGAGCCGTCGACAGAAATGGTGCCGGTGGCAGCAACCTTGTGACCTCCCGTGAGCTGGCCGTTCGACAGGGCGTCGAGCAGACCGAGGGTCAGGGCCAGACCGGCTGACGGCCCCCCGATGTTCCCAACGTCGACGTTCACCCCGAATGGGAAGCTGAACGTGGTGTCGTTCTGGGCGACGACACCGAGAAACGCCTTCTGCGGATCGGCGGGCTGTGTTCCGAGGCGCGGCGTCCCAGTGAGGTGGGCGGTCACTGTGAGGGACTTCTTGGCTGCCTGAC
>CAZCCS010000292.1:0-4455 GCA_964497005.1 uncultured Acidimicrobiaceae bacterium
ATTCGTCACCGTCGCGGACGGCGCGGCAGGCGAGGCCGGCGAGGTCCGACCCAGCGCCGGGCTCGCTGAATAACTGACACCAAGCGTCCTCGCCCGTGAACATCGCCCGCAGGAGCCAGTCCTTGGACTCTTCGCTTCCGTGGGTCACCACCACCGGGCCCGCCATGGCTAAGCCGAAGAAGTGGCGGGAACCCGGTGGCTTTGCGCCGGCCGCCCGGAGCCGGTCATCGACGATCCGCTGAAGCCCGGGAGCCACTCCAAGGCCCCCCCGCCCTTCGGGGAAATGCACCCACGCCAGGCCGAGGTCGTACTGGAGGCCCCTGAATTCCTCCTGCGAGGTGGTCTCAGGATCGGCTTTCGACAGGAGCTCTTCGGTCCGCTCTTCGACGAGAGCGGTGGGGTCGGTCATGGGATGCATTCTGCACCACCACAACCCAGACGTGGCGGCCAGACCGTCCCGGCAATAAGGTCGCACCGGGGCTCACCCCCGCGAACCACCCCATGGAGTCGCAAAGGGCCCGCTCCGGCGAGCCATACGTGGAGGAAAGAGGAAGAGCAATGCCCGCGAACCCGCTAAACACCGACGATTTCGGGGGAGAGTTGTACGACCTGTCCCTCTCGGAGAAAGCCAGGCCCCTGCTGGCAAAGGTGAAGGCCTTCATTACGAACGAGGTCGAGCCAATGTCGGAGAAGTACTTCGCGCTCGGCGAGGGCAGGGCCGACCGATGGAGTTTTGCGCCCGGCCAGCTCGACCTGCTGGACACCACCAAGGCCAAGGCCAAGTCGGAGGGACTGTGGAACTTCTTCCTACCGGACGCGGAAACGGGAGAAGGCCTGGCCAACCTCGACTACGCGTACATCGCATTCGAACTCGGAAAGTCCCCGCTGGCGTCCGAGTGCCTGAACTGCTCCGCTCCCGACACCGGCAACATGGAGGTGCTGGAACGGGTCGGCACCCCTGAGCAGAAGAAGCAGTGGCTGGAGCCACTGCTCGCTGGAGAGATCCGCTCTGCGTTCGCCATGACCGAACCGGGCCTCGCTTCGTCGGATGCACGGAACATCTCGTGCTCCGCGGTATTGGACGGCGAGGAATGGGTGATCAGCGGCGAGAAGTACTACATCTCCGGAGCCGGCGATCCTCGGTGCAAGATCATGATCGTCATGGTCCGAACCAACCCGGACGCGGCCCCCCACCTCCAGCAGTCACAGATCCTCGTTCCCATGGAGACGCCAGGTGTCGAGATCGTCGGTCCGATGCTGGTGTTCGGACATGACGACGCCCCGCACGGGCACATGCACCTCCGTTTCAACGACGTCCGGGTACCCAAGGACAACCTGCTTCTCGGCAAGGGCCGTGGCTTCGAAATCTCGCAGTTGCGACTCGGACCCGGTCGAATTCACCACTGCATGCGATCGATCGGCGCGGCGGAGAAGGCTCTCCAGCTCATGGTGGAGCGGGGGTTGTCCCGAGAGGCGTTCGGAAAGCCGATCATCGCTCTAGGAAAAAACACAGAATGGGTGTCAAGAGCCAGGATCGAGATCGAAGCGATGCGCCTGATGGTTCTGAAAGCGGCAAAGGCGATGGACCTGATGGGCAATGCCGATGCCCGGGTCTGGGTGAGCGCTGTCAAGGCGATGGTCCCGGAGCGGGTCTGCCAAATAATCGATCAGGCCATCCAGATTCATGGCGCCACGGGCGTTTCGCAGTGGACACCCCTTGCCGACATGTACGCGTCTCAGCGCACGCTTCGTTTCGCTGACGGGCCGGACGAGGTCCACCACATGGTCGTCGGCCGGGCGGAGATCGCTAGATATCAGAGCAAGAGGTAGCCGGCGGGAGCGGCGGTGGCGACCTTCCACGACCGGGCCGAAGCGGGCCGGCTTCTTGCCGAGCGGCTTACCCACCTGCGTGGTCAGCCGGTCGTTGTGCTCGGGCTTCCCCGGGGTGGGATCCCCGTTGCAGCGGAGATCGCCAAAGCACTCGACGCGCCGCTCGACCTGATCCTGGTCCGAAAGCTCGGAGTGCCCTTCCAGCCAGAGCTCGCGATGGGCGCCATCGGCGAGGATGGCGTGAAAGTCGAGAACTTGGACGTCATCCGCCACGCCCAGATCTCCCCCCAACAGATCGAGTCAGTCGAACGGACCGAACGGGAGGAGCTGGAAAGGCGGGCCCGCGTGCTCCGCAACGGCCGGCCCCGAGTACCGATCCGAGGGAACATCGCGGTTGTGGTCGACGACGGGATAGCTACCGGATCGACCGCGCTGGCGGCGTGCCTGGTCGCACGCGCCGAGGGCGCTTCGAGGGTGGTGGTAGCCGCCCCGGTTGCACCGCTTGGTTGGGAAGAGCGCTTCGTCGGCACAGCGGATGAGACCGTGAGCGTCCTGTCTCCGAGGACGTTTTCTGCGATCGGGCAGTTCTACGACGACTTCCGTCAGCTCACCGACGAAGAGGTGGAACGCTCGCTTGCCGGCTCGTCACCTGCGCTCACCTACAAGAGCTACCTCGCCCTGGACCAGATTCTGTCTGCGCAGCATGTCCGCTCGGGCGATCACGACGAGATGCTCTTTATCGTCGTCCACCAGGTCTACGAGCTTTGGTTCAAGCAGCTGATCCACGAGCTTCGACACCTGCAGCGCGAACTCGACGCCGGCAACGGCGCCCACTCACTGCACACCCTCCAGAGGATGCTCACCATCCTGAAGGTCGCGGTAGCGCAGATCGACGTTCTCGAGACAATGACCCCGAGAGAGTTCACCGGCTTCAGAGGCCGGCTAGAAGCGTCCAGCGGTTTCCAGTCGGCACAATTCCGCGAGCTGGAGGCGCTGCTTGGCCGGCGCGACGCTCATGTACTCGATGTGTACAAGGACGATCCCGACGCGACAGGTCGAATCAGCGAAGCGCTCAAAGCCCCCACCCTCTTCGACTCATTCCTCCGCTATCTCGCTTACGCCGGCTACCCCGTTCCGACTGAGGCCCTCGAGCGGAACGTGTCGGAGGCGTGGGCTCCTTCGAAGGAGGTGCAAGAGGTCCTCCTTCAGGTGTACGGCGACGACGGCGAGGCCGCCCAGGTGGCGGAGCGGATGGTCGATTTAGACGAGGGCCTGCAGGAATGGAGGTACCGGCACGTCAAGATGGTCGAGCGGACCATCGGTGACAAGGCCGGTACCGGAGGGTCGGCCGGCGCCGCCTACCTGCGATCGACTCTATTCAAGCCCGCCTTCCCCGACCTCTGGGCGGTGCGCAGCTCGCTCTGAAGCTCCGGACGCCTACCCTCGTCTCCATGCCCTCGATGGATGCCAGAGAACGTTGGCAGTTGGGATTGGCCGTGGTGACTGCTTTTGTCGGACCAGAGGAACGGCGGGCCGCCGATATCACCTCGGTTGCCGGAGGGCACGACCCGCGTGAGGTGTTGTTCGGAGTATTGGCAGTGGCAAGGGACCTTCTCGTTCTGTTGGAAGACCAGACCGGAGCGAGTGCTTCAGAGATTCTCCAGGCCGTCGCCGAGCAGCAGGCTGGAGAGAACGGATAACGGCATTCATCAGAGCCGACTCGGGTGCATCGGTTCGGTCCAAATGCTGAAGGTCGAGCGCTGGATCACTACCCTGGCCCGTGTGAGCAGCCAGCGTGTACCCGGTGGGGTGGTGCATAAGCTCCCCGCAGACCTGCGCGCGGCACTTATCGCCAACCCGACCGCACTCGATGCTTGGATCGACATCACACCCCTGGCCCGCAACGAGTTCATCTGCTGGGTCGAGGATGCAAAGCAGGCGATGACCCGAGAACGCCGGATTCGCCGGACCCGGGAGGAGCTGGAGGAGGGCCAGCGTCGGCCTTGCTGTTGGCCCGGGTGCAGCCACCGGGAGCGCACCGGCCAATAGCCACCGGCGCAATGAGCATCTGTCACCGGATCAGGAACGCCGATCACCGACTCGGCCGCGACCGTTGATTTGGAAACCGTCCGTCGAGGGCACGATCGTCACAGGCCCTTTCGGACCGTTCGCTCCAGGATCCCCAGCGTTGCGCGCAGGGCCGATTCGGGCACGATCGGAAACCGAGCCTTGATCTCGCCGCTTATCTTCGACCAGTCGTAGTACGAGGTCACGTTGGTCACGCCGTCCTCACCTGGTTCCAGGCGGTACCCATAGAAGTGCGGATACGGGATGTCCGGCCCGAGGTCCCATGCGATCTCCTTGTCCCGCTCGAAGGTGATGATGTGGACGGTAACGTCGTACTTGCCAAGCGGAACGTCGTTGAGCGACTCGCGGTCCATGTGGATGACGAAGGTGTCGCCGACCTTCTCGGCTGGTTCACCGGTGAAGTCCTGCAACATCCCGGACGCGTCAATGGCCACATGACCTGCTGGGCTCCGAACAATGTCGAAGATCGCAGAGGGTGGCGCCGGAATGGGCCGGGTTACTTCGATGCGGTCGGCAAGGAACACCGTTTCGGGCATG
>CAZCCS010000293.1:0-4429 GCA_964497005.1 uncultured Acidimicrobiaceae bacterium
CATCGCGCGCCGCATCAGCCGGGCGTCCTGCACTCCGTTGCCATCGTCGGTGAAGATGCGCACACCCATGCCGGTCATTTCGGCCATAGGAGCGAGCTGGGTTCCCTTGCGTCCGACGGTGATGGCGCCTGCCACGCGCACGTCGCAACACGACTCGTACCCCAGGTCGAGCACCTGCGCGACCACGGCGGCCGAGTCGATCGCAGGCTCGGTGTTCGGCATCGCCACAACCGCGGTGTAGCCGCCCAGCGCCGCAGCCCTCGCACCGGTTTCGACCGTTTCGGCTTCCTCCCTGCCCGGCTCGCGGAGGTGCGCATGAAGATCGACCAACCCGGGCGAGACGATGCATCCCGCTGCGTCGAGCACGACCGTGCCGGCGGGAACCGAGCTGACCTTCGATCCCACCGTGGAGATCCGGCCTTCCATGATGAGGACGTCCGCTTGGCGGGTCCCGGTGGCGTCCACCAGGGTCCCGCCTCGAATGACGACCGCCGGAGGGTTACGCGGCGACAAGGTCCACCCCCGATCCGAGCAGCAGGTAGAGCACAGCCATCCGGACTGCCACCCCGTTGGCGACCTGCCTGGTGATCACCGATGAGGGGTCGTCGGCGACCTCGGCGGCCACTTCCACGCCGCGGTTGACCGGTCCGGGGTGCATGATGAGCGCCTGGGCGCCGAGTTGCTGGCGCCTCTGACGGGTGAGCCCGTAGCAGGCGGTGTACTCCCTGACGGACGGGAGGAGCGCCTCGGTCATGCGTTCGCGTTGGAGCCGCAACAGGTAGACGACGTCGAGTTTGGGCAGCACCGCGTCGAGATCGTGAGAGACCTCGACGGGCCATCCGGCGAGCGACGGCGGGAGAAGCGTCGGCGGCGCCACGAGAGTCACGTGGGCGCCGAGCGCATGGAAGGCGAACACGTCGGATCTGGCCACGCGACTGTGGCGAATGTCTCCGACTATGGCGATGCGAATTCCGTCTAAAGGCGGCCTCCCGGCTGCGGGGAGCGGATTGCCGCGTGCTCTTCTTTCGGTGGCGATGGTGTAGCAGTCGAGAAGCGCCTGGGTGGGGTGTTCGTGCCATCCGTCGCCGGCGTTGACCACGCTCGGTCCGTCGACCCACCGGGCCACCTGCCACGGCACGCCGGCCCCGGAGTGCCTGACGACCACGGCGTCGATGCCCATGGCTTGCACCGTCTCGACCGTGTCACGCAACGACTCGCCCTTGTTGAGCGACGAACTGGAGGCGGAGAAGGTCATCACGTCTGCGGACAGCCGCTTCGCTGCGGTCTCGAAGCTGAGCCGGGTACGGGTTGAGTCCTCGAAGAAGAGGGACGCAACCGTCTTCCCGCGCAGTGCGGGGACCTTTGGAATGGCCCTGGAGCTCACCTCGACAAAACTGTCCGTGAGGCGGAGCACCTCCTCTATGCCCTCTTGGCCGAGATCGGTGACCGACAGGAGATGCCGCGGATTCGCGCTCAACGGGGTTTCACGTCCCCGATGACGACACCGGCTTCCGTGGCGTCGACCATCTCGTCCCGGCGGGTGGGGAGGTTCTTCCCGACATAGTCCGGCCGGATCGGCAGCTCGCGGTGGCCTCGGTCCACCATCACCGCCAACTGCACCGCCCGGGCCCGCCCGTAGTCCGCCAGGGCGTTCAGCGCCGCCCGAATGGTCCGGCCCGTGTAGAGCACGTCGTCCACCAGGATCACGGTCTTCCCGGTGAGCTCCACGGGGATCTCGGTCGTGGCTTCCGGAAGCACTGGTCTGAGCCCGATGTCGTCACGGTAGAAGGCGACATCGAGGGTCCCGGTCGCGATGTCGTGCCCGCTGACCTCGCCGATCACCCTGGCCAGGCTCGAGGCCAGCCAGACGCCGCCCGTCTGGAGGCCGATCATCACCACCTGGTCGAGCTCGTGGTTGCGCTCGATCATCTCGTGCGCCATCCGCCACGTCGCCCGTCTGACATCCTCGGCGTCCATGACCGTGGTCCGGGCAACAAAAACGCCCCCGTATGGGGGCGCCAGGGCACGCTCGCGTTCAGCCAATCGTTCCTCCTATCCGTACCGGCCTCACAGGACCAGCTTCACGGTCGGAGTTTGATCTTAGCCGCTTCAGGGGGTTGAGGACGGGTTCCCGAATCGGTCAATCGGGCCGAGCCGAGCGGTACGGGCAAGACACCCCGTTGTTCACCGTTCCGCCGCGATCGAGGCGGAAGTGCGCCCTTGGCTCTCTTCGACTGTTGGGAGAAAGTTGTCAAGCCGTTGGGAGAAGCACCCGACAGCGAATCCAATGACTCTTTGGAGAAGGGGGTCTGCGCCTGCCGCGCGCTGTCGTTCGGTTGCGGTTGGCGACAGGGACGACGGCTTCTCGACCGTCGACGTCTTGATGGCGATGGTGGTCATGACCATCGTCATGACCAGCCTCACCTACGTCATGTACAACTCGCTCTCCGATGTCGCCTACAGCCGGCAGCGCTCCGCGGCTCTGACGCTTGCAAACCAGGCGATCGAAGAGGTGCGATCTCTGCCCGCACACACCATCGAGAACGGAATGGCGGGAACCTCCGATCCCACCTGGTCGCATGATCCCAACCTCGCCGGTCAGTGCTTCGAGCAGCACCCTCTCAACGTCAACGGCACGAAGGCCGCGAACAGCTGCGCGACAACCAGCTGGGCGACCCCCACATGCCCGAGCGTCGCGGGTAGCGCTCCCACCGCTTCCACCCTGCAGAGCCCCGCACCTCTGTCCCCGCACCTCGCGTGCTACTCGGTCGGTGGCAGGACGTACGGAGTGGCTGTCTATCTAACCGGCGATCCCAACGCCCTTCCCTTGACTGTTTGGGCGGCCGTGTGGTGGTTGCATCCCGTGAACGGAGGCCTCCAGGACCACGTCGTCACCAGCACATCGCTTTCCAGCTGCCTGGTCGTCGGTTCGACCTGCGGAGCGACATGACCAGCAACCCGAACCGCGAGGAGGGCTTCGGTCTGATCGAGCTGATGGTCTCGGGCGTCATCCTGGCGATCCTGCTGGCCATCGTCGGGAACTATCTGATCAGCGCCGGCAGAGCTGTTGCCCAGAGCACCGCACACCAGAACGACAACGCGGCCGCTCAACGGGCCCTCAGCCTCATCGATACGAACGTCCGGTTCGCCTGCAACGCTTCGATACTCAGCGGAACTCTCTATGTCGCCAACACAGGAGGTTCGTGCAACAACCCGAGCCAGCCTCCTTGCGCCGAATGGAGCCTCTCCGGCAACAGCCTCATCGAGAAGTCGTCAAGCGGCAGTGCGACCATCGTCACCGGCGTCAGCAGCCTTACGTTCACCGGAAACGCTGCCTATAACGGTCTGGTCACAGTGCAGTTCAACCTGCGCCAACCCCAAGACCAAAGCGCCGACCCAGCTGGAGTAACGGTCGACGAGACCGTCACCGCCCAGAACATGCCGCAGGCAGTCTCGGTCGGGTCAGCCCTCAGCGGGTGCCCATGAAGCGGACCGCTGATCGCTCTCCGGAACGCCGCGGCGACTCAGGCCTGGCGATGATCGCGGCGGTCGTGTGCATGCTCGTCGTCGTCACGCTCACCGCGGTCGCCGTTCAGCAATCGGTGGGCAGCCTTTCCGGGTACGCGCAGGGCCGCAAACTGCTCCAGACCGTCGACGCGGCAGAAGCGGGCGCACAGAGCGAGATCAGCGCCCTTCAGCATTGGCTGTCCTCCCCAACCGGTTCGCTCCCCTGTCAGGGCGGTAGTCCGATCACCGGTCTGCCTTCAGGACAAGGTTGGGTGGTAGCGGGTCCCGGTGCCGCTGATTCAGTCGTCAACGGCGCCAGCCTCGGCTACTACACGCTGTCGCTCGCCACTTACCCCAGCCAGCCGTCCGGACCCCCGGCAGAGCTTCCTTCGTCCGCAGCGTGTTACAACAACTCGATCCCCTCGCCCAGCGGAACGTCCTGGTACGTGATCGTCCAGGCCAAGGGAGTGACGTCAGCGACCACGGGGGGTTCTACCGCCACCGGCCGGACCCTCCAGGCCCTTTTGCACGTCCAGAACTACTCGGCGTTGACAACGGCCTTGCATCGTCGGGGTAACGGAGACGGATCCGCCGGCTCGGCGAACCGGATCAAGCTGGTCCGGTTCTACAGCAGCGGGTCGACGACGTATACGTCCAACGCTTCGGCACAGGCCTTCAACGTCAACCAGATCGAAGTCCCTCCTTCGACCGCTCCTTCCAATCCGGCGGCTTCGACAGCTTCGTACAGCGGTTCGGGACCGCCCGATCCGAACAACGTGCAGACGACTCAGCCGTCCGCAACCATCCTCAACGGCGAGTCTTGGCTTACCGCCGGCGCGCTATCCCAGTACGCCGAGGCCGATTCGTCCGGATCCTCGAAGGCCTGCGCCGGACTGGTCGCGTCTCCCGGGACGATCCAGGT
>CAZCCS010000294.1:0-4414 GCA_964497005.1 uncultured Acidimicrobiaceae bacterium
CGGTCACCAGCTCTGACCGGGCTGAGGAGTATGTGCGACTCGGATATTGGAACGGCGACACGCTCAGCGAGCGGGTCGCGCTGCACGCGAGCCAACGCCCACGGGACGTCGCATGCGTGGATCGCCGAGGTTCGCGCCGGTTCACCTTCGCTGAGCTGAGTCGGGACGCGGCGGAAGTCGCTCTGGGGCTCACCCGCTACGGCGTCGTGTCCGGTTCGGTTGTGTCGATCCAGTTGCCGAACTGCTACGAAGCCGTGTGCCTGGCGCTTGCTGCGCAGTCGCTGGGAGCCGTGATCAATCCTCTCCTGCCGACATATGGTTCCCGGGAGTTGGCCCACGTGTATGCGACAGCGAAGCCCGTGGTCCACTTCACGCCGGTCGTGCGGAGTTCCACCGCGTTCGCCGACGTTGTCAGCGCTGCCCGCAGGAGGTCTAGCTGGTCTCCGATGCACGTGGCGCTTCCTCTCGATGATGATGACCCGATCGCGGGCTGCTTTGAATGGGCTGTTGACGGAAGTAACGTCGCTGAGCCTTCCCAGCACGTCGGGACGATACCCACCGAAGCCGGCCGGGCCATCTCTGAGGTCATATTCACCTCGGGAACCGAGGCGGTTCCCAAAGCGGTGATGCACACCGAGAACACCGCCAACTTCAGTATGCGAACCGCCTACACCGGTTTGGGGATGCAGGACGATGACGTCGTCTGGATGCCTTCGCCGATCGGCCACTCTACGGGATTCAACTACGGCGTCCGATTCGCCCTGTATCACGGACTGAAGCTCGTCCTGCAAGACACGTGGAGTGCGGAGGAGGCTTACGATCTGGTGAACCAGGAAGGCTGCACCTACACCCTTGCTGCCACGACCTTCCTCCATGACCTTGTCCATTACACCGAGACGAGGCGACTGGACCTGCCGAAAATGCGGCTCTTCGGGTGCGGCGGTGCGCCTGTGCCGGAAGGTCTTGTTCACCGGGCGGCGCAGACCGGCATCACGGTTCTTCGGCTCTACGGGGCGACGGAGTTTCTGGTCGCGACTTGGAACCGACCGGGTTCAACGCCTTCGCAGCGCAGCCGGACCGACGGCTGCCCACTCGACGGAGTGGAGGTGACGATCCGGGATGCGGACGGTGGAGCCTGTCCACGGTTAACGGCGGGCGAAGTTTGGGTACGGGGACCCAATACCTGCGTGGGTTTCTTCGCAGATCCGGTTCGGACGTCAGAAGCCATCGACCCGGAAGGTTGGGTGCGCTCGGGCGATCTCGGCATGATCGACCAAGACGGCTACCTGTCGCTCATTGGACGCAAGAAAGACATAATCATTCGTGGGGGGCTGAATATCGCACCTCGCGAGATCGAAGAGGCCCTTGCCGACTTTCCTGAAGTGTGGCAGGCCGCGGTTGTGGGTGTTCCCGACGAGAGGCTTGGAGAGCGAATGTTCGCCTGCGTCGTGTTCCAGCCCGGAACTTCGGTCGAGCTCGACACCATGAACCAGCGGCTATTAGAACAGGGATTCGCGAAGTACAAACTGCCCGAGTCGTTACGCGTCTTCGACGAGTTCCCGATGACGGCCTCTGGAAAAGTTCAGAAACACGAGCTGAAACGCCGAATCGCCGACGCTCTCTAACCGACCTGAGCCGACTCCGCTGCGGTCAACCCGACGCCTGTCTCGCAGCGTCGTATGCCTCAAGGACTGAACGTGGCAACCTGCCTCGGGCCGGGACCGCCATGCCTTGAGACGAGGCCCAATCACGCACGTGTTTTGTGTTGCTGGTCGAGATACGAGCCCCTCCGGGGCGGTCGCCGCTACCGGTGCTTCCTTTCCGTCGCCCGGCCGCTACGTAGGTCGACAGCAGCTCGCGGAAAGCTTCGGCATTTTTTGAATTGAGATCGATCTCGTACCAAGTGCCGTCAATAGCGAATGCGACGGTCTCGTCTGCGGGACCTCCGGTTAGGTCGTCCTCGAGAACTATCTGTGTTCGCCGGGCCAATCCCAGTCTCCCTTCGACCACTTGCTGGCTCTGGCAAGGGTTCCGACAGCCGGCCGACTCATTAAGACTCGTAGATTAATCGAAAATGTCGTCGAATTGGTGGAAATGCTCGGAGCAGAAGGTATCGAGCCGCGGAGCCGACCTTCTTAGGAAAGAAGTTTCCGACCGACCAGCCGGTTGACAGTTTAACGTTGAAATTGCATACTCACTCGGAGCGTGACGGGAAGCCCGTATGAGTTGGCAACGGACAACTTCACGTCGCCTCCTTCTATCTCGTTTCTTCGCCGATGAACCGGTCGGTTGCGGGTGTCACCCGGCCCAAGGAGGTCTGATCCGTTGATTTTTGGGATCTTGTTCGAGGGTCAACTCGCTTTTCCGACGCGCGCAAACGAACGTCAAATGCTGCGGGACTGTCTCGAGCAGGCGGTATTCGCCGAGGAGATGGGTTTTGACCGGGTTTGGGCCGTCGAGCATCACGCCTTGCGCTGGTACGCGCACATGAGCTCACCGGAGATCTTCCTCAGCTTCGTTGCGGCCCGTACCTCCCGTATTCGGGTCGGCCACGGTGTCGTCTGCCTCCCGTTCAACTACAACCATCCGGTTCGAGTGGCGGAGCGAGCCGCGACGCTCGACATCCTCTCGGGTGGCCGGGTAGACCTTGGCGTTGGACGAGGTGCCACCGTCCAGGAGCTGTCGACCTTTGGGATCGAAGTCGAGGACACCCTCGAGCAAATGGTTGAGAGCGTCCGGATGATCCCGGGTTGTTGGAGGGACGAGGACTTCTTCTACGAGGGTCCCTTGCTCAAGGTGCCAGGTCGGCCCATCCTGCCCAAGCCGGTCCAGGAACCGCACCCGCCGATGTATATGGCTTGCAGCCGCGAGGAGACATTGGTACTTGCAGCCGACCTCGGGCTAGGGGCGCTTGCGATGGGCTGGGGCGGCCCGGAAGACATCACCGCGAAGCGGAAGATTTACGACGACGCTATCAAGGCAAGGGACGACTCGAAGATCGCGGGGGAGATTGCCACGAATCACCTCGCTGGCCTATCGCCGGCCTGTGTGCTCGATGACCGTGAAAAGGCACACGCCATCGGCGTGCGGGGCCAAAGGTTCTTCCAAGACTCCATCAATCACTGGTATCTCGGAGGCGAGCCACCCAAGGCGGACATTGAGGACGACGACAACGTGGCAGTTCTCAAAGAGCACGGGGAGCAGGTCTTGGCCTTCATCGCCGAACACGCCAACAAGCTCCCTGGGCAGGACCTCATCAAGGGCGGTGTCTCAAGGACTGCGGCTGGAGGATTCGACCCGAACCAGTGCTACGGGAATGTCCACGACGCGATCGAGCATCTCGAGTTGATGGCGGCTGCAGGTGCAGACGAGGTCATGATGTGCTTCCAGATGGGGACCGTCCCCCACGAGGTGTGCATGGAGTCGATCGCGAACGTCGGCAAGTACGTGATTCCGCACTTCCGCAAGTCGAACATGGTGTCCCGATGAACGCGCTCGTTCTGCAAGATGGACGCAAACGGATCTGAGCACCTATGCCGCTGGATCCTGACGCTGCACAACTCCTGGTCTCGATGGCGGAGGCCATGGCACCAGTAGAAACCATGACCCCGGCCGAAGCCAGAGTCGCTGCTGCAGGGCTTGCCGCACTACTGCCCGCGAGGCCGGCCGTAGCCGCGATTTGGGACGATGTCGTGAAGGGAGCCGAGCTTCGAGTCCGGATTTATCGGCCGCATATCGCTGGCGTTCTTCCGGCGTTTCTCTATATACACGGTGGGGGATGGGTGATCGGGGGAGATCTCGATATCTATGACCCTCTTTGCGATCGGCTGGCCAACGAGGGACGGTGCCTTGTGGTGTCCGTTGGGTACCGTTTGGCGCCCGAAAATCGGTATCCGATCCCATTGATGGATTGCGCCGCCGCTGCTGCCTGGATCGTCGATTCCGCTGAGGAGCTGGGTGTCGACCCTGATCGACTGGCTGTCGGAGGGGACAGTTCGGGTGCCAACCTCGCCGCCAGCCTCGCGCTCTGGGGCCGGGATCACGGGACTCTGCCCTTCTGCTTTCAACTGCTGGTGTACCCGCCAGTCCGGTGCCGTAGGAACGCCGCGGAATACCCGGAGGGGCTCGACGTGGCGGTGCTGACCAGGTCAGGAATGGCGTGGTACTGGAATCAATACCTAGACGAGAACCAGTCCGGTAATGAGCCGTACGCGTCTCCTCTCGATGCTGCGGATCTGTCGGACCTACCGCCGGCCATGGTGATCACGGCCGAGTATGACGTCTTGCGAGACGAGGTATTCGAGTACGTAGGCCGGCTAAGGCGCGATGCGGTCGACGTGGAACATCTGCACTACTACGGCATGTTCCACGGATTTTTGGGATTCGGGACCTTCCTTCCTCGCGCGTCTGAAGC
>CAZCCS010000295.1:0-4406 GCA_964497005.1 uncultured Acidimicrobiaceae bacterium
CCGCTGCGCTACCACGAAGGCTTCCGTCATACGACGTGCCCCGTGTGCGGCCGGCCGGCGGAGCGGGAGACCGACACGATGGACACCTTCGTCGACTCGTCGTGGTACTTCCTGCGCTTCTGCGACCCGTGGACTACGGAGGAGCCGATCGACGTCGAGGCTGCCCACAAGTGGATGCCCGTCGACCAGTACATCGGCGGGATCGAGCACGCCATCCTGCACCTTCTGTACGCCCGCTTCTATACCCGGGCGCTCGGTGACGTCGGGTTGTCGCCGCGGGAGATCCGTGAGCCTTTCGAGCGGCTGTTCACCCAGGGCATGATCACCATGGACGGGGCCAAGATGTCGAAGTCGAGGGGCAACCTTGTCGCGCCCGAGCGCTACTTCGCCACCGTCGGCGCCGACTCGTTGAGGCTGTACCACCTGTTCGTCGGGCCGCCTGCCGAGGACTTCGACTGGACTGAGCAGACGGACCAGATGTTGGAGGGGTGTCATCGTTTTCTGGGGCGGGTGTGGCGGCTGGGCTTGGGGGCGTTGGAGGGAGCCCGGGTCGAGGACCGCTCGGGTTCGGGTTTGCTGGCGTGCGACTTGGAGTTGGAAAAAGCCACCCACCGGTTGATCGACCGGCTCGACTCCGAATACGAGCGCTGGTCGTACAACACGGCGGTGGCGTCCGCGATGGAGTTCGTCAACGGGGTCTATCGCGCTCTGCAGTCGCCGGAGGGCGTCGCCCGCGCGGTGCTCGATTTCGCGGTCGACTCCCTGCTACTGCTGCTGGCGCCGATGGTCCCGCACATCACCGCCGAGTTGTGGGAGCGCCGGCATCCCGGCGCGGACTCGGTGCATGCCCAGGCGTGGCCGGTCGCCGATCCGGCGCTGGTGGCGGTCGAGCAGGTGACGTTGGTGATCCAAGTGAACGGTCGGGTCAGGGACCGGGCCACTGTCGAAGCCTCTATTTCGGAGGAGGAGGCGGTGCGGGTGGCGCTGGCGTCGCCGAAGGTGGTGGAGGCGCTCGCGGCGGCGGGAGCGGATGAGCCCAAGCGGGTGATTGCCCGGCCGCCGGGCCTGGTCAACGTGGTCATCTGAGGGCTGCGCGGGCCGGCGGGGGTGGCCGGCGGGGGTGGCCGGCGGGGCGGGCAACCCGCCGTCCTTCGAACGGCGGGTTAACGGGCGGGTTTGACAGGTCGGTCGATCGTTGGGAACCGAGCCCGTCCATTTTGTGGAACCTACGTGCGTGGCTCGTCCGAATAGTGGAACGAACGATCCGGTTTCCGAGCGTGACCTCTGCCACTAAAAGGCACCGTCACACACTTATGTTCCACTATCCAACATGGAACGGTATGAAGCTCTCCATCGAGTTGCCGAATCTCAATACGGCCTCATCGCCTGCTCACAACTGTGGGACCTCGGTTTTACGAAGTGGCAGGTGCGTGATATGTCGACCACCGGCTTGCTCATTAGTGCTCGCCGGGGCGTCTACCGGCTCTGCGGGTCACCGACGAGTTGGCGGTCCCGGGCGATGGCGGCGGTTTTGGCTGCTGGGCCGGACGCAGTGCTGTCGCATCGCAGCGCTGCCGTCCTTTGGGGATTCTTGGAGCGCCAAGCCGAAGACGGCCCGTTCGAGCTCACCCGATCCGCACGTTCGAGCCTCGGGGATGTCCGGGTTCATCGGCACCGGGTGCCGGCGAACGACAGGACGATCCACCTGAACATCCCGGTCACCACGCCGGCCCGCACGCTCCTGGACCTGGCAGAGTCGACCGACTCCGTGGAACTAGGAGCCGTCTGCGACGAGGCCCTTCGCCGGCGCCTCGTCACCCTCAACGACCTGGAAGCCACCTTCGTCCAGCACGCCGGCAGTGGCCGGCGCCGGCTCGCCCCTATGCGATCGGTCCTGGCCGACAGGGACGCCGCATACAACCCGGGCGCGAACCGATGGGAACACGAGATGGACAGCATGTGGGACCGGATGGGTCTGCCGCCGGCGGTGAGGCAGTTCCCGATTCGGACTGCATCTCGGCTGTATATACCGGACAGGGCGATCGTCGGGTTGAAGATCGCCGTCGACTGGAACGGGTACGAGTACCACGGGTTGAGGAGCCGGTTCGACTACGACAGCGAGCGGCGGGCCGAGCTCGCGGCGGCCGGCTGGTACCCGCTCGACTTCACGTCGCGCTCGTCGCCGGCGCTGATTTGCCGGACGGTTCTGGCCGTGGTCGAAGAGCGACGCCGGCTCTTTGGACTGACAGCATGAAAGACCTGGACAGCCTGAGGGACCTGCCGCCCGACGTCGGTATGCTCCGATCCCATGAAGATCGATGGGGGGATCAGGCCGAGCCTTCGCCATGCCGCGGGCGACGCGCAGAAAGCCGAGGCCGCGGGATACGACGCGGTTTGGAGCGCCGAGACGTCACACGACCCGTTCCTGCCTCTGTTGCTGGCCGCTGAACACACCGAGAATCTCGGATTGGGAACCGCCATCGCGGTCGCGTTCGCGCGCAACCCGATGACGACCGCGAACACGGCGTGGGACCTGAACAGCTACTCGAGGGGCCGTTTCATGCTCGGCCTCGGTTCGCAGATCAAGCCACACATCGAGAAGCGTTTCTCCATGCCGTGGTCGCACCCGGCGCCCCGCATGAAGGAGTTCATCTCGGCGATGCGGGCCATCTGGGACTCGTGGCAGAACGGCACCAAGTTGGACTTCAGGGGCGAGTTCTACACCCACACCCTGATGACCCCCTTCTTCAATCCGGGTCCGAGCGAGTACGGGCCGCCGAAGGTCTTCCTGGCAGCGGTGGGGGAGGGAATGACCCGGGTAGCCGGCGAGGTCGCGGACGGGATGCTCGTCCATGGGTTCACCACCGAGCGCTACCTCCGCGAGAGGACTCTCCCTGCTGTCCTCGCCGGCTTGGCGGCTTCGGGTCGGTCGAGGGGCGACTTCCAACTCTCGTATCCGGCGTTCGTCGTCAGCGGTGAGACAGAGCAGGACTTGGAAGCGGCGGCGGCCGGCACCCGCAAGCAAATAGCTTTCTACGGATCCACTCCCGCGTACCGGCCGGTCCTCGAACTCCACGGTTGGGGGGACCTCCAGACCGAGCTGAACACGCTCTCCAAGAGGGGCGAGTGGGACGAGATGGGGCGATTGATCGACGACGAGATCCTCAACGCCTTCGCTGTCGTTGGGGCGCCCGACGAGGTTCCGAAGATTCTGAATGCCCGGTTCGGCGATGTCGTAGACCGGCTGAACTTCTACACGCCTTACGAGGGAGCCGGGGCATCGACGATTCCGAAGTTGTTGTCGGCTCTACGTGATGGCGGCCCTCCCGGATAGGCACGACCCAAGCAGCGCCGCAAAGGCATTTACCTCTGGTCGCGCAGGAACCTCTCGAGCTCGGCAGCCAACTCGTCGCCGGAAGGGATGTCCCCGAAGTTGGTCGCCGACGCCCCTTGCTCTTCGTCGTACTGGGTCTCCAGTTGGTGGACGAGCGCCATGTGCTCCTCGCTTCCCGTGAGCAACTGGTCGATCTGTCGATGGGTGGCCACGGCTGCGTTCTGCAACGAAGAGACGTCCACTTCGATGGCGGTCAGCTGGGCGAGACCGCCGACCAGCGCCGCGGACGCGGCCGGATAAGGCATGGCAGCCGCGTAATGCGGCACTCGCGCCCAGAGCCCAACCGCCGGAATGCCCGCCTCCCCGAACGCCACCTCCAACGCTCCTTGCACTCCTGAAGGGACGTCGATGCCGGCGGGCAGGAAACCGACTTGCGCAGCCAGCTCCGCGTCTGTCGACGTCCCGACGAGGCGTACGGGGCGAGTGTGGGGAACCGGGGCCGGAAAGGCGCCCAGTCCCAACACCATCTCAACCTCGAGCCGAGAAGCGAGCGCGACGACCTCCTGAATGAACCGGTGCCACTTCATATCGGGTTCAGGACCCGTGAGGATGAGGACACTCCGACCCGTTCGGTTGGTCGCGGCCAGCAGTCGGATCTCCGGCCAACGCAGTTCGGTGTCGACCCCATTTACGATTCGAAGCGTGGGCCTGCGGGCCCGGAAGTCGACCAGCTCGTCGGCGTCGAATGTGGCGATGAGGTCGTTCGGCATCGATCCGCTCAGGTGCGCGATTGCGGTCGCGGCGCCAACCCCGGCGTCGATCCACCCTTCCATCGCGACGACAAGGACGGGCCTTTCAAGCGCCGGCCACGATCGGACATGTGCCAGCTCTGTCATGGTTTCATCCTTGTCAATCTCCGAGGCTTACCGTTGCGGACTTCGCCTGGCTGAGGAGCCAGGCAATACTGTCCGGGTAGCCGCCCGCGTCGAAGCCGTCGTTGCCCATCGCGCCGCCCACGTAGCGGGCGTAGACCCCCTCGAGGATGCACGCTAGTTTCCAGTAGGCGAAGGCG
>CAZCCS010000296.1:0-4402 GCA_964497005.1 uncultured Acidimicrobiaceae bacterium
CTGCTCTGCCACGTCGCCCGCCGGGTGGCGAAGCACTACCTGGCGGGTGTTCCGGCGGGGGTAGCGGGATTGGACAGTGGCCATGTGCCTTCAGGCTATCTAGGAGCTGAGCGTGCGCAGGTTGATAAGGATCCAGCCGAAGCTGTAGAGCACGAAGAAGCCCAGGCTGGCGTACAGGACCGGAAGGAGCTTCATCATGTCGACGCGGTAGGGACGCCTGACGCTTCGGACCCCTTCGTAGATGTCGACAACGACGCGGCCGCCGTCGAGGGGGAACAGGGGGAGCAGGTTGATGATGCCGATCGAGATGTTGATCATTGCGACGATCCACAAGACCGTCGGCAGGCCGCTCTGCCCCGCCTGGTGGAGCACGCTCGGCAGGCCGACGACTGTCACCAGCTGGTTGGAGTTAGAGGTGGCCGCCTTCTGACTGGTCAGCATGTGGAAGTAGGAGCTGAAGCCGTGAAGGGTCACCAGATGCCCCAGCGCGTCGAAGGTCTGCGCGCCGGCGGCGACGAAAGCCCCGCCGGCTTCGCTCACCGAGGCGGTTAACGAGGAGTGGACGGTCCCCTCGCCTTGCAAACCGATGAACCCCGACTTGTTGGAAGGCGGACCCGGAACTCCGCTCACCTGGACAGCATCCGCCGAGACGGGAGTCGGAAACAGGTGAATGATCCGGCCGCCGCGATCCACGGTCACGTCGAGGCGCTGGTTCGGGTGGGCCTGGATGAACTTGCTCTGCTGCGCCCACGACGAGAACCGCTGCCCGTCGATCGCCTCGACGCGATCTCCGACCTGGAAACCAGCCTGAGCCGCCGGGCTCACCCCGCTCTTGAAGGCAAGGATGCGCGTTATTGGATCGTTGGCGGGCACCTTGGCATTGCTCAGATAGCGCCCCTGGTCGCCGGTCCAGAAGAACATGGCGAAGAGCACCAGCAACGCGATGAGGAAGTGTGCCGAGGACCCCGCAACATCGATGAGCAAACGTCGCCACATGGGTGCCGCCCGGTAAGTGCGCGGCTCGTCGGCAGGGTCGACCTCCTCGAGGTTGTTCATGCCCACAATCCGGCAGTAGCCGCCAAGCGGGAGTGCTTTCACCCCGTACTCGGTCTCGCCCCGGAAGACCGACCACAGACGAGGTCCGAACCCGACGAAGAACTGGGTCACTTTGATCCCGCCCGTCTTTGCGGCGATGAAATGCCCGAACTCATGCGCGACGATGCATAGGACCAGCGCCAAGAGCAAAAGGACCGTCTCGCCGTAGCCGGCGAGGAATCCGATCGCGATGACAGCCGCAACAACGATCGTCAGTCGCAGTAGCTCGGCCCGCTGAGATTCGGGACCCTGCGCGAACTGCTGCTCGGCGTCCTCGTCGTCAAAGCGCCGGCGGTTGGCCAGACCCAGCGGGTCAGCCTCGACCGTCTCGCGCCAACCCACTTTGGGTGCTTGTTGACCTTGGGGCAGGGAGCTCACCGTGGCGCGCGGGCCAGGCGTCCAATCGCTGCGAGAGCGAGGTCCCGGCCGGCCCGGTCGGCTTCCAGCACGTCAGCCACGGTATCGGGAACGGTTGCCGGACAGTCGTCAAGGGCTGCCGATATGACTTCGGGTATGTCCACCCAGCGGATCGACCCGTCGAGGAAGGCCGCGACAGCGACCTCGTTGGCGCCGTTGAGCCAGGCTGGAGCGACCCCGCCTGCTCCGCCGGCTCGGTAGGCGAGGTCGAGGCACGGAAAGGCCTCCCGATCGGGAGGCTCGAAAGTGAGCAAGCCAACGGTGGCCCAGTCGATCGCCCCGAAGGGCGTGTCCAGGCGGTCCGGGTACGCAAGGGCGTAGCCGATCGGCAAGCGCATGTCCGGCAGGGAGAGCTGGGCGATGGTGGCCCCGTCGACGGTCTCCACCATGGAGTGGACGATGGACTGAGGGTGCACGACCACGTCTATTTGGTCGTAGGAGACCCCGAACAGCTCGTGGGCCTCGATGACCTCCAGCCCTTTGTTCATCAATGTCGACGAGTCGACGGTGATCTTCGGACCCATCCGCCACGTGGGATGGGCCAGGGCGTCCTCGACGGTCACCTCTGAAAGTGATTGAAGGGTCCTTCCCCGAAACGGGCCGCCGCTGGCGGTCAGAACGATCCGCGTCAGGGGCATGGAAGGCGGGTGCGGCAACAGCGCCATCTCTTTTTCCCCGAGAATCGCCCGTAGGCATTGATGCACCGCGCAGTGTTCCGAGTCGACCGGGATTATCTCGGCGCCCGGTGTTGCTCGAGCGGCCTGGACGACGGGGCCGCCGGCGATGAGCGACTCTTTGTTGGCGAGGGCGAGCCGCCGGCCGGCGTTCAGCGCGGCCAGCGTGACGGGTAGCCCCGCAAAGCCGACGACGCCGTTGACGACGACTTCAGCATCTTTTGCGATCTCCGCGAGCGAGTCGGGCCCGGCGAGAACTTCGATGCCGTCCGGGATGCGCGACTCGAGCTCCTTGGCCTTTGAGGTGTCTGCGATGGCGACTCGCTCGGGTCGGAGTTCGTCCGCTTGCTCGACGAGTCGGTCCACCGATGACGACGCGCCGATCGCGACGACCTTGTAGGAGCCCGGCGAAGTTCGGATGACGTCGACTGCCTGGGTGCCGATCGAGCCCGTGGAGCCCACGAGGCTGACGGACCGCAACGCGGCGCCTACTTGACGACGACGATGCCGAACAGCGTCGCCACGTAGTAGGCGGCCGGCAGCACCACGAGCAATGCGTCGAAGCGGTCGAGGAGCCCTCCGTGACCGGGGAGCAGGGAGCCGGAGTCCTTGACCCCAAGGTCGCGCTTTATCATCGATTCGAACAGGTCGCCGGCGGGGGCTACCAACCCGACGATCAGGCCGAGGACGAGGCCGTGCTTCATGCCTCCCCAAGGTGTGAGCTCCTTGCCGATGATCGCACCGACGATGACCGCGGCGACCAAACCTCCTATGAATCCTTCGACCGTCTTGCCCGGACTGACTCCAGGCGCCATCGGCCGGTTGCCAACCCAGCGGCCGACCAGGAAGGCGACGATGTCGGCGGCGACGACAACCACGACGGTGCCGAGGAAGAGTCCCTTTCCGTGGGACGCTCTCAGCATCAGAGACGAGTAGGACCCGAGCACGGCGACCCACACGAAGGTCATGGTCGTCACGGCCACATTCGCCAACGGCCTGGCTTCGACGATCCGGAGCAGGTACCAAAGCATGGCGCCGCCGAACATCAAAACTGTGGCCAGCGGCAGGGCCTCAATACCTCTCCAATAGGCACCGAGGCAGACGCCGACCGTCCCCACTAACCCCAGAAGCGTCGCCGGTCTGAACCCCGATCGCTGCAGCATTCCGTATGCCTCGGCGGCGGCCGCGGTGATAACCACCGTTGCGAGGACAACGAGGGCCTTCGATCCGATCGCGTAGCAGATGATCAGGAGGATGATCAGACCGAGTCCGACCACCACCCGGCTCGGTAGCTCATCTCGACCCGAGCGGCCGGGACCGTCGGTACGGTCGGGCGCATCGGGGCGGGCCCGCCGGGTCGCGCTGCGCGTGTGCCGAGCGCGGGCGGCCGGGGTCGCTGCAGCGCGGGCCGGTATGGTCTCGAAGTCCTCGTCGGGTTCGAAGTCGGCAACCGGGACCGACCCGGTGCGTTGGGCTTCGATCCTCTCGAAGTCCTCGTCGAAGGAGTAGAGATCCGAATGCTCGGTCCGGGTCTGGTCGAGCGCGCCCGTCGGTCGTACGTCGGCCAGGTCGCCGAGCCCGTCGAGGGCCTCCCAGTCGTCGCCGCTGTCGCGCCACCTTGTACCCCGCGCCCCGAGCGCTTTCCACGCGGCGAGGTCGTCGGCGTCGTCGTCCAGGTCGTTGATCAGGATCTTCGGGACCTCGCCGGTGGGCGGGTCGCTCCAGTGGGGCAATTCGGTCCCTCCTCCTGTAGCTGTCAGTCCTGGGTCGCTCATTAGGGGCTCCTCGGATGGGGCAAGCGGCGGCGCCGGCGTGCTGCTGCGGTCCCGACGGGATTCCCAAGGCGGCTCTGCGCGGAGCGATTCGGAGTTCGGGCTGTCGGATTCGCCGGACCAACCAGTCTCGCCCGGATCGCTCGCCCAGAGATCGTCTTGCGATTCGGCGGCGGTGCGCCGTGGACGCTCTCTCTCCCAGGGCGCCTCGCCGGGTTCGACGTGGGTGGATAACTCGGTGCCCGGATCCGCCGGGTCGCCAGAAGGGGAGGAAACGTCGAGCTCGGTCGTGCGCTCACCGACCTCCCATTGCTCATCCTGGCCGCCCCCGGATGACGGATCGTCGGACCAGTCCTGATCCGCCGGCGTTATACGCCGGCCGCGGTTGCGCTCTTCGGCGTGGACCGGCACCGCAAGAGGCGGCCTAGGTACCGCCGAGGCTGG
>CAZCCS010000297.1:0-4401 GCA_964497005.1 uncultured Acidimicrobiaceae bacterium
CTGGCGTGAGTTTCACCGTCGTTTTCCTGCACGCACACCCCGACGACGAGGCGCTCTATACCGGAGGGACCATGGCCCGGCTCGCGGCCGAAGGTCACCGGGTGGTCCTCGTAACTGCGACTCTCGGCGAGGCCGGCCTGACCTCAGCCGACTCCGCCAGTCCCGGGCTCGGCGACCTGCGGTTGCGCGAACTGTCGGCCGCCGCTTCGGCCCTCGGGTGCGCGCGGCTCATCCCGCTCAGCTATCCGGACTCGGGCATGACCGGAAGCGCACCGGGCGCCTTCTGCAAGCTCGACCCCGGCGAACCAGCGGCCCGAGTAGCCGCGATTCTCGATGAGGAGCGGGCGGACGCGATCGTCACCTACGACCCCAACGGCGGGTACGGGCATCCCGACCATCGGCAGGTCCACCTGGTGGGGACGATGGCCGCCCGAATGGCAGGGACGGGTCTCGAGTTTCACGCGACCCTCGATCGGGACGCGCTCCGACGGGCTGTCACCTTGGCAACCTGGACGGGGCTCGCGCCCCATGAACTTCGAGCACAGCGGTTCGACCGCCTTTACACGGCGCGGAAGGACATCACCCACCGTGTGCACGTCGGTAGGTATCTGTCCCAAAAGCGGGCCGCGATGGAGGCTCACCGCAGCCAGGCGACCGGCGGCGAGACCGAACGGACGCTCGCGATGTTGCTGTCTTTGCCGGGCCCGGTCTTTCGTGTCGTCGCGGGGCGGGAGTGGTTCGTCGAGCCCGGCCGCGCACCGGGCCGGCGCCTCGACGACCTTCTCGCCTCGCTTCGCCAGGCGCCGAACTCGCTTCGCCACGCACGGGCCGACCGCATTACCGTGCAACCGGATGCCCCCTGAGGAGAACGACCGGTGGGTCGAGCGTGACGCCGCCAGGGTGTGGCACGGCTTCACCCAGATGGCGGCGTACGCGGAGACCCGCCCTGTAATCGTCGAGCGAGCCGAAGGCCGAGAGTTGATCGCCGTCGACGGGCGCAGGTATCTCGACGCCATATCCAGCCTGTGGGTGAACACGTTGGGTCACCGCATCCCCGAGCTCGATTCAGCAATCAAAGACCAGCTGGACCGGGTCGCCCACTCCACCCTTCTCGGCAACGGGAACAGCGTCGTGGTGGAGCTCTCCGAAGCTCTCGCCCAGGTGGTTCCGGTTGATGACCCCAAGTTCCTCTTCGCATCCGACGGTGCCTCGGCGGTGGAACAGGCGCTGAAGATCGCCAGTACTGGTGGAACCAGGGCGACCCCGCTCGCACCACTTATCTGGCGCTGGGTGAGGGATATCACGGTGACACAGTCGGGTCTTTGTCTCTTGGTGACTCGGGATTCGGGACCGACCTGTTCGACCCGCTCAGATTCGACCACGTCGTCCGAACCCCGGGCTACCGCGACCCGGGTTGGGCCGACAAGGCGATTGCAGCCCTGCACAGCAACCGGGAGCGGCTGGCCGCGGCCGTCTTTGAGCCTTTGGTGCAGGGTGCGTCCGGGATGTACATCGCCGATCCCGACGAGGTCGGACGTTTCGGGCGGGCCTGCCAAGACGCCGGTGTGCTCCTCATATGCGACGAGGTCGCCACCGGGTTCGGGAGGACCGGAACCATGTTCGCCTCCGAGCACTGCGGACTCAGCCCAGACGTGCTTTGCCTGGGAAAGGGGCTTTCGGGGGGTTACCTGCCCATGAGCGCCACAGTCGCGTCCGGCCGGGTCGCCAGCGCGTTCCTCGGCGAGGACCTCGGCCCGAGAACCTTCTACCACGGGCACAGTTACGGCGGGAACGCTCTGGCAGCCGCGGTCGCGCTCCGTCATCTGCGACTGTTCGACGACTGGCATGTCCTCGACAACGTGGCGGCCCGGTCCGAGCAGCTATCCAAGCGGTTGTCCCCGCTCCGCGCGTCGCCGCACGTCTCCGATGTTCGGATCGTCGGCCTGATGGCAGGCGTCGAGCTCGCACCGCCGGCGCCGGGCCTTCGGTGGGGTCGCCGGGTGTGTGCCGGCGCCGTCGACAGAGGCGTTCTGCTCAGGCCGCTGGGTGACGTCGTCGTCCTCATGCCCATCCTGACTTCGACCGCCCCAGAGATCGATCGAGTCATCGACGCCTTGGAGGCGGCGGTCGAAGAAGTCTGTGCCTGAGGAACCCACTTCCGGTCCGTCGGCCTGGGATGCGTGGCTCGACTCGGAGCGATCCGCCATCCGCGAGGCCGGTCAGTGGCGAACGCTTCGACCACTACAGGGTGCAGGTCCCGGGTTCGCATTCGAGGGCCGATCGCGACCTGTCGTCTCGTTCGCCTCCAACGACTATCTCGGCCTTTCTCAGCACCCGGATGTCAAGGCTGCCGCTGCTGGGGCGCTCGGCCGGTACGGGGCTGGAAGCGGCTCGTCGCGGCTGGTCGTCGGCGACCGTCCAATTCATCACGAGTTGGAGGACACGCTGGCCGAGTGGAGGGGAACCGAGTCGGCGTTGGTGTTTCCGAGCGGTTACCAGGCCAACCTCGCCGCGATGACAACGTTCGGTGCCGGAGCCCTCATAGTGTCCGACGAGCTGAACCACGCCTCGCTGATCGACGGTGCGCGCTTGGCTAAAGCAGAGGTCGCCGTGTATCGACACGGAGATGTAGAGCACGCCGAAAAGCTGGTTGCTTCGGCCGAAGGCAGGGCGCTCGTCGTGAGCGACACCGTTTTTTCCATGGATGGCGACGCCGCCGCGGTCCGCGAACTCTCCCAGATGTGCGCCCGTAGGCACGCTGTGCTCGTGCTCGACGACGCCCACGTTGTGTTCCCGGTGGAGGAGCCGGACCCCGACGCCGATGTGGTTCGGATCGGAACGTTGTCCAAGACCCTTGGCTCTCTCGGCGGATACATCGCCGCCCCGCGCCCGTGGATCGAGCTTCTCGTAAACCGGGCGCGGTCCTTCATCTTCACCACCGGCCTGGCGCCGGCCTGCGCTGCAGCCGCACTCGAATCGGTACGAATCTGCCGTTCCGACGAAGGTTCGTTGCTCAGAAAGCGGCTGAGGGAGCACGTCGACGTGCTTCGCCCAGACAACCCTTCGCCCATAGTGCCGGTGCTCATCGGTTCGGAGGCAGCAGCATTGGAGGCGTCGGAGCGGTTGCTCGATCATGGTCTGCTCGTGCCAGCGATCCGCCCGCCCACGGTGCCGGCGGGTACGTCGCGCTTGCGGGTGTCGTTGAGCGCGGCCCACGACCCCGGCGACGTCGCGCGCTTACGCGACGCGCTCCGGCATCTCGCATGAGGCCGAGGGTGACCGTGGTCGTCACCGGCACCGGAACCGAGGTCGGCAAGACCTGGCTGTCCGTGGCGATCCTCGAGAACGCGCGCCGGCAAGGTGTCACCGTGGCGGCTCGGAAACCGGTTCAGTCGTTCCACCCCTCGGACGGCGTAACCGACGCCGACCTCCTTGGCGATGCGTCGGGAGAACGACCGGCCAGCGTCTGCCCGGAGCACCGCCGGTACGGGGTGCCGATGGCCCCGCCGATGGCGGCGGCCAGCCTCGGGATGGACCCCCCGCTCCTAGCCGACCTGATTGAGGAGATCGACCGCAGCTGGCCGGACCCGGCCGTGGACCTCGGCCTTGTCGAAGGCGCCGGCGGCGTGGCTTCTCCGATAGCAAGCGACGGCGACTCGGCTGCCTTGGCCAAGGCACTCAAGCCGGACCTCGTCGTGCTGGTCGCCGATGCGGGACTCGGCACCATCAACGCCGTTCGCCTCAGCCGCGCCGCCCTCGGACCCCTGCCCGTGGTCGTGTACCTGAACCGGTTCGACCATGGGCAGGAGCTGCACGAGCGAAATCGCGCCTGGCTCGTGCAGGTCGACGGGCTAGAGGTGAGCTCCGACCGGGACGATCTCGCCGTCCGGGTCCTCGACATCGCCGGCGCCTAGAAGGCTGTCCCCGTCAACCGATCCGGCATCGTTGGCGCTCGGGACGCCGCCGAACCGGATGAGTGCGACCATGACCCCGCCGGCGAGGGCGATGACCGCGCCGATCTTGAACGCCAGCACCGCGCCGTTCGTAGCAGCCACCGTCAATGGAACACCGTGGGCGGCGGCGTTGCTCGCGTGTCGCAGGGCGAGGGTTGCCAGGAGCGCCAGCCCGATCGATCCGCCGACGGACTGCGCGGTCGAGTTGACGCCGGACGCCAGGCTGGCGTCCTGCCCGGACACTTCGTGCATCGACGCGTTGCCGAACGCCGCGAAGCTCAGGCCGGCGCCGAGCGCCATCACTGCCAGTCCCGGCAGCGACTCGCTCCAGTAGGAACCGTGGACGGTGATCCTCGACAGCAACAACGTCCCGGTAGCGAAGAACGCCGCCCCGGAAACGAGAAGCGCCTTGACGCCGACCTTCGGGACGAGGGAACTGGAAATCGCG
>CAZCCS010000298.1:0-4383 GCA_964497005.1 uncultured Acidimicrobiaceae bacterium
CGACAACGGCGGCCCAGGCCTTTGGACCGACACCAACAACACCGGCACCATCTACGACCACAACACCGTCACCAACAACTACGCCTCAGGCATCATGCACGAAGTCTCCTACTCGGCGACGATCACCAACAACACCATCTCCGGCAACGGGTTCGGTGATAAGGCCGGCTGGTTGTGGGACGCCGGCATCCTCATCTCGTCCTCGGGCGGCCAAGACGCAGCCCACCCGATCACCATCTCGGCCAACACGCTGACCAACAACTACAACTCGATAGGGATCATCGAACAAAAGCGCGGGTCAGGAGCTCTGGGCACCTACCAGGCCCGGAATATCACGGTGACCAACAACCACATCAACCTCGGCACCGGCAACATCGGAGCCGCCGAGGACCACGGCGATACCGCCATGTGGGCACGCAACATCAGCTTCGATGACAACACCTACACAGCCAACGACACCAGCGCCAACAACTTCGCCTGGCACGACAACTGGAACAGCTGGAACCAATGGCAAAGCTACGGCAACGACCGGCCGGGCGCGATTTCCAAGTCGGACAGTTAGTGCCTCTCGTGGGACGACCAGGTCAGACGCCGGCGATGTCTCGGACCCGGGTGAGGAGCTGCCTGGTGGACGACTTCGGGGGAGTGGGAGGAAGGGAAGTCGCGGAATCGAAGACTTGCCGTACCAAGGGTTCGAAGTGCTCCAACGGGAGGGTGTCGTATTCAGGGTCGAAGGAGCGCTGGTCCCATTCGTCTGCAAAGCACTCCGCCAGGGAGTACCAGGGCTTCCTGCGATAACGCCGGCGCTGATCAGGATCAACGCCGGTGATGTACCGGTAGGTGTATTTGAGCTGGAAGGCCCAGTGCGCGCGAATCACTTCGAAGACCTCGTCACGCACGTAGGGACGCAGCATCTTGGCGGACAATCTGGCATGGTCAGCGCCAGGGATCAGTCTTCCGATGTCGTGGCACAGAGATCCGACGATCATTTCATCGTCGGCGCCGGCTCTCTCGGCGCGGGTTGCGGTCTGAAGGGCGTGGGTCAACTGGGATACTCCGAAGCCGAGGGTCATCCCATCCAGGGCCTGGAGCGCCGTGATTACCCTCTCGGTCCTGGGAAGTCCCGCTTGGACCTCGCCTAGTTCCCGCCACTGATCCGTGGTGGCTCGGTCCATGCGCGTTATGGGTCCGGGTTCTCCAGCCTCTTCTTGCATATGCACGCTCATTCGCTTCTCCTTAAGCGCTGATCGGGGTTGTTGTTCCCTTTGCCTCGGTGGTTGCGCTTTGGAGAGTTGTGATCAGGCGAGGCGGATGTAGAAGGATTCTGACGACGAAGGCAGGATTGTTGCGGAGGTATCGGCGCCACAGCCGGCGCGGCTCCATCAGCAGCCGGAAGAGCCACTCGAGACCGAGATTCTGCAGCCAGCGTGGGGCCTGTCTCAGCAGGCCTGTGTGGATGTCGAACGCTGCCCCCACGCCAACCATGACCGGTGCGGCGAGTCGTCCGATGTGCCCGGCCATCCACCTTTCCTGCTTGGGTGTGCTGAGTCCAACCCATACGACGTCGGGGCGCAGTGCGTTGATCTCACCAACCAGCTGCTCATCTTCGGACGCGCTCATTTCAGAGAATGGCGGAGTGAAATGCCCTACGACCTGAAGCCCCGGGAAGCTCTTGCTCAGGCGGCTGGCGAGGAGGGGGGCGACCCCCTCCTTTCCGCCATAGAAGTACCACCGATCACCCGCTCGGGCGCTCTCCGCCGCCATGCGGAGCATCAATTCCGGACCGTATACCCGAGAGACGTCGCCTGCGCCCGCCGCTCTTGCAGACCAGACCAACGGCATCCCGTCAGGAGTGGTCATCCCTGAGCCGTTGTGGATCTGGAGAAGCTCGGAATCGCGCTGGGATTCCATTACCCCGTGCACCCCGGTCACGCACACGTAGTGCTGCTCTCGGCAGTCGATCCACCGACGAATCTCGCCGACCGCTGTCTCCAAATTGACGAGACTGACTTGGACGCCCAGAACGTCGACTCGGCCAATCATTTCTCGCACGCCCCTCCGCGTTTCGGTGACTGAAGGAGCGCCACTCCCGGCTCCTGATACACGCCGGCGACCCGGCTAGTAGTGAGACGCCCGTCAGTTGGGCGGGCGTTGGGGCCCGGAGGTATCAGGTGGCCCATGCCTGCGCTCTCCATCACGTGTCTTTAGCCAAGGCAGTCGAAGGGGCTACGACGGTCTTTGCGCCTTCTCCGGAAAGGTCGTTGACAGAAGTCGACCTCCGCCGGCAGCGGCGTCGGCAGGCCCGAATGGACGGGGACAAGTTCGCACGTGTGGGGGGAATTGCCGCGGTGCCGGTTTCGCTGGTGGCCGCCCTGGGGCTCGGCTCGGTCCTCTTCGGAGGATTGGCTTCCAGGCAACAGCGACTCGATCTGGCCACGACGGCGGTGCTCTTCGGAGCGATTGGGATCGCTTACCTGCTGATGCAGGCTCCGAAGCACGGAACCCAGCCCTTGTTCCCATCGTTCGGGTCGAGCATGAAGCGCGCCGTCACCGCCGTGGCCTTGGGAACACTCGTGGCGGTCTTGGTCGCCCCGTTGCTCAGTCGGCATCCCAGTCCGTCCGGTCTGGCCGGAGAGATGCTCCTGGTCGCGCTACCCGCTCTGTTCCTGTTACCGGTCGGAGGACGACTGGCCGCTCGCACAGCCGTGGGTATGCATCAGAGGATCCTGATCGTCGGCTCCGGCCAGGTGGCTGACGCGGTTGCGAGGCGCCTTGCGCTTCACCGTGGGGTGACCTTGGTTGGGACGGTTGACGACACTCCCTCAAGGTCGACGGTCGGCGGGATGGCTGAGTTGGTGGATATCTGTCGCCGGCATCACGTTGGCAGGATCGTGGTGGCCTTCTCGAGGGCCCCCTCGCATGAAACGCTCGAGCACCTGCGCGACCTCGGTCCCGGCGTGTACGTATCAGTCGTTCCCAGGATGTTTGAGCTTCTCAGTTGGAACACTGAGTTGGAGGAACTCGACGGGATGCCTCTGCTGCATGTGCCAAAGCCCCAAATGAGCCCAGTGGCCCGGATGGCCAAGCGGACGTTGGACCTCACGGTCTCTGGTTTGGCCTTGGCCTTCCTGATCCCGCTGTTCGTGGTGATCGCCATCGGAATCAGGTGGGACAGCCCTGGTCCGGTGTTCTTCCGCCAGGCGCGTACCGGGCGCGACGGATGCACTTTCCGGATGATCAAGTTCCGAACCATGAAGGCCGACGCGGAGTCGGACAGGGAGCGACTTGCCGTTTTGAGCGAAGTGGACGGTCCGATCTTCAAGATCCGGGAGGACCCAAGGGTCACGAGGTTGGGTCGGTTTCTTCGTCGCACGAGCGTTGATGAACTCCCGCAGCTCATCAATGTTCTGCTGGGCGACATGTCACTGGTCGGGCCGCGGCCTTTCCCCGTCGATGAGGCCGCGCAGATCACCGGTTGGCCGGTCAGCCGCACGCAGGTCCGTCCTGGGATCACCGGGCTATGGCAGGTGTCGGGGCGCAACGACCTCACCTTCGACGACCTGCGATATCTCGACAGCCTGTACGTAGCGTCGTGGAGCATCTGGTGGGATCTGCGGATACTCCTGCAAACTCCGTTGCGGGTCTTCCGGCGCGCCGGGGCGTACTGACTGGGCTGAGCGTGAGAGGGTCGACGTGAAGATCACGGTTGTGGGCACGGGGTACGTGGGGGCGGTCACCGCTGCGTGCTTGGCATGGCTGGGGCATGACGTCGTTGGTTACGACAGGGACGACTCCCGGGTCGAGGAGCTATCAGGTGGTCAACTGCCTTTCCACGAGCCAAGCCTGGGCGAGCTGCTGCGGTCCGCGACGCGAGAGCGTGGTCTGAGCTTCTCGACCGACCCGCACGTGACCAGCGGGCGGAATGTCATCTTCCTGTGTGTGGGAACGCCGATGGACAGCGACGGACTGCCGGACCTACGGCAGCTGGAGGAGGCGGTCGCGTCGATCGCGTCGTACCTCTCACCGGGAACAGTCGTGGTGAACAAGTCGACCGTACCCGTGGGCTCAGGCAACTGGGTCCGGACGCTCATCGAGGAGGCACAAGGTGCCGATCCCACGGATTTCGCGGTCGTCTCCAACCCCGAGTTCCTGAGGGAAGGATCGGCCGTCTCCGACTTCCTCCATCCTGACCGCATCGTGCTCGGTGGCAACAACGGAGCCATCGACCAAGTAGTGAAGCTCTATCGGCCAATCCTCCGGCAGGATTTCGACGGGGGTCACAGGGACACCCGGCCCGATCTCTTCATAACCGACCTCGGTTCAGCCGAGATGATCAAATATGCAGCGAATGCCTTCTTGGCCACGAAAATCAGCTTCGCAAAC
>CAZCCS010000299.1:0-4350 GCA_964497005.1 uncultured Acidimicrobiaceae bacterium
TCACCGTCGGCGTAGCCGCCGGATTGGATCCGCTTGTAATGGTTGTACACGGCGACCGAGAGGATCTTCTTGGCGCGTTCCTGGCCGATGACGTAGTCGTTGAGGAAGTTGAAGATCTCCGCCGGCTTGGGTAGCTCGTCGAAGCGAACCTCAGTGCTTTCGGACAGCTCCTCTTCGATGATGTCGTTGCACAGGTCAATGCACTCGTCGCAGATGTAGACACCCGGACCCGCGATTAGCTTCTTGACCTGCTTCTGCGACTTACCGCAGAAGGAGCATTTGACCAGATCGCTTGACTCGCCGAACTTCGCCACTCCCCCGTTCCCCCCGGATCTAGGCGACGCCCGCTGCTTGCGGCACGAGCGCGAGTTCCCTTGTGGTGATCACTTCATCGATGATGCCGTATTCCTTGGCTTCTTCGGCGCTCATTATGAAATCACGATCGGTGTCCTTGGCGACCTTCTCGACCGATTGTCCGGTGTCAACGGCGACCATCTGGTTGAGGAGGTCGCGCATCCTCAGGATCTCCTTGGCCTGGATCTCGATGTCCGCGGCCTGACCCGCGGCACCCCCGTAGGGCTGATGGATCAGGATCCTGGCGTGAGGGAGCGCGTACCGCTTGCCCTTGGTGCCGCCGGCGAGGATGACCGCGGCGGCGGAAGCCGCCTGGCCGAAGCAGAACGTTGATATGTCGTTCTTGACGAACTTCATGGTGTCGTAGATCGCGAAGAGGGCGGTGATGTCGCCGCCGGGGCTGTTGATGTAGAGGCTGATCTCTTTGTCGGCGTTCTTGTACTCGAGGTAGAGCATTTGGGCGCAGATCGCGTTGGCCACGTAGTCGTCTATCGCGGTGCCCATGAAGACGATGTTCTCCTGGAGCATGCGGGTGAACAGGTCATATCCCCTATCGCCCCGGTTGGTCTGCTCTTCGACGCCCGGGATGTGGTACTGGGCAAGGGGATTAATCACTGCTCTCGCTCTCCTGATCCTGCGGTTGGTGCTCGGTGTCTTCGTCGCCTTGGGCGCTGTCTTGGGCTTCTGGGGCTTCGGATTCGGTTTGTTGGTCTTCCAGGTCTGTCGGCTCGAGCAGGGCCCGGTCCACGGGGTTGCCCTCGGGGTCAACGATCTCGACCCGTTCCAGCAGCCACTCCAGGGCCTTGCTTTTCTTCCAATCCGAGCGTACCGCGGGCATCTGTTCTGCGCGGTCTAGGTTTCGGCGAAGCTCGGCCGGCTTCATCCCGTAAGCGTCGGCCAGCCTCTCCATCTCGGACTCGATGTCCTCGTCGGTGGGCTCGATCCCCTCCTGGTCGGCAATCGCTCTCAACCCGAGATCCGCCTTGACGGCCTGAGCCGCGCCTTCTCGCATCGACTCGACCACCTGCTCAGGGGTCTGCCCGGTTGCCTGCAGGTACTCGGCCACCCCTACATTCTGGGCCTGGAGCCGATGTTCCAGGTCATGAACCCGGCGCTGCACCTCGGAGTCGACCAGTGGGGCCGGTGGATCCTCGTCGACCAACTCCACCAGAGCCTCGACCGTGGCGTTGCGCAGGGCCAACGAGGACTGGACCTTCTTGACCAGGCTGATCCGCTTGGTGATGTCGGACCGGAGCTCATCAACGGTCTCGAACTCGGATGCCTCGCCGGCCCATTCGTCGGTGACGTCGGGGAGCACCTTCTCCTTGATGTCTTTGACCAGGACCCTGAAATGCACGGTGCCATCGGGAAGCTCTGCGTCGAACTCGAAAATGTCGCCGACTTTGGCGCCTTGAAGCTGATCGTCCAACTCCTGGAGGACCGTGTTGGATCCAAGCTCGTAGAGGAAGTCGTCGGTGGTGAGGCCGGCGACGTCCTCACCGTTGCGGGTTCCCTTTAGGTCGATGGTGAGGTGGTCGCCGTCTCTCGCCGGCCGGTCAACGCTGCGGAGCTCTCCGAAGTTGGCCCGGAGCCGGTCGATCTGCGCCTGGATCTCATCTTCGGTGACCTCGGGGCTCGGGACTTCCACGCGTAGGCCCTGGTAGCCGGCGAGATGCAGGCGAGGCCTGACCTCGACGACCGCGTCGAACACGATGGGGCCTTCCTGCTCACCCGAGGTGATGTCGATCTCGGGTGGCGCGATGGCGTCGACCTCGTGTTCCCGGATGGCGCGGCTGTAGTAGTCCGGAAGGGCCTCCCGCAGCGCTTCGGCCCGACCGCTCTCCTTGCCCAGACGGGCCTCGAGGATGCGGCGGGGCGCCTTTCCCGGACGAAATCCCGGAATCCGCACTTCGCGGGCGATCTTCCTGAACGCCGCGTCGATCGCCTTCTCGAACTCGGCCTCATCGACCTCGACTGACAACTTCACCTTGTTGCCCTCGAGGGGCTCGACCACGGCTTTCATTAGGTCCCGGAGTCTAGGTGGGGTGGGAGATGATGCGGGTTGGGGGCCGGCGGGGGGCGGAGTGGCGGGCTGGAGGCCGGCGTGCTCCGGGCGGACCGCTCCGCCGGACCGCTCAGCGCGTTCTGGGCGGCATTTTGCTGTTTGGGCGGCGATTTGGCCCGGAAAACGTTCAAATCCTCACCCAAAGCCGATTACCTGCCCCGGCCGCTGGCCGCCGGCCGCCGGTGTGCAATCACGAAGGCCGCGCGCATTCTCGGCGTGTATTTCTTCCATAAATGGTCGAATCCGATGCCGAGAAACCATCCCGCGGCCAGGAAGGCCTGACGACCGACCCGCAGACCCGAGCCGACCCACACCGCCCCGCCCCGCCCGCCACGTCGGGCCCCACCCCACAGCCGTGACCTAGGCTCGACGGTCGAAGGAACCCTGCTCGCGGGCGGGGAGTAGCGCAGCGGTTAGCGCACCTGCTTTGGGAGCAGGAGGCCGGGGGTTCGAATCCCCCCTCCCCGACTCAGACTGAACGGCCAGCCAGACCTACCTGGGCTCCCGCCACATGGGGTAGAGGGTAGGCCCGTCGGGAATCGTGATCTCACCCGTCTGGACCCATCCCAGGCGGTAGTAGAAGGGCAGGTTCCTGGCGTTGGACGATTCCAGGTAGGCGGGCCATCCCTCGCGGTCGCACTGGTCGATCACCGGCCGAAGGATGCGGGCGCCGAGCCCCTCTCCTTGGCGGTCCGGCGTCGTGGCCACGACGCCGAGGTACCAGTGGGGCGTGTGGGGATGGGCTGCCTCCATGGCCGCGCCGAGGGCAGTGAAGCGCTCGGTGACGTCGGGGGTGAAGAGGTGCCACGTGTCCTTAGCGGGCAGGATCTCCCCCTCCAACTCGGGTGGGTCGGGGCCGAGCCACAAGGCGGCGCATGCCTCCTCGAACAGGTCCACCCTGCCGGCGCGGGCGAGGAAACGACGGGCCAGGCTGGTGAAGGAGGCGTTGAGGGACTCGAGCCGTTTGGCGCGGTTTGGGAACACCCACGCCATGACAGGGTCCTCGTAAAACCCGAGGGCGGCCACCGCAGCGACGACGGCGATGTCCACGGACGGGGGCTCCGGGTCCACGAAATGAGAACGGTAGCGGTTGACATGGGCGCGGCTACGGACCGACATCGCCGCCGGAGGAGACAGGCAGATCCTGTCAGTCCCCCGAGCCGTGAGAGCTTGCGCCCCGGCCGGCGGTATCCCCGGTCGACGAACCATGACCGGATGCTCCGGCACCGGTCGTAGCGGTGCTGTCGGTATCCCCGCTATCAGGAGTGTCAGCGGTGTCCGCATCTGAAGACTCGGTGCCCGACGGGGTCGCGGTGTCAGACGAATCTGAGCTGGAGCTGGCGGCCTTCAGCGAAGACAAATGGCTCTGACACCAGCTGAACGTGGCGGATACAGAACCGCCGGTCTCGGAAATCAGCGCTTTGAAGGCGGTCGAGTTGTCCGCCGGCGAAGTCGCAGTGGCCGAGGAGTGATGGGCTAGGAAAGCAGTGCACAATCCGAAGAGGGCGTTGCTGTTCGCCGGTCCGGTCGTTGGGATCGACCCGGGGGTGGTCACCACGTTGTTCGTCGTCGTGGGAACGGTCGTTGAAGTTGACGTCGTGGATGTGCTGGATGTCGTGGACGTCGTGTCGACCGACGAGCTGGCCTTCGAAGCGTTGGCCAGACCGAACGCGGAGTGGGTTCTGGCGGTCGAGGAAGCCTGAGTGGGCAGGGAGCCGGTCGCGGCCGCCGCCGCGGTTCCTGCGCCGAGGACGGCCACTGTCGCGACGGCTGCCGCCTTTGCTGAGAGGATCTTGGTGATCAACGTTTCTCCTTAGCGGTGGTTGGTCGTTCAGATCTGTCAATCGCGTCGCGACCGGCGAGCGTTAACACTCTGGGAGGAATTTTCGCCACTCAGCGTGTGGGAGGATCCATGAGTTCGCCCCAAAGGA
>CAZCCS010000300.1:0-4344 GCA_964497005.1 uncultured Acidimicrobiaceae bacterium
ACGGGCGCGGCCCCTCCTCGCGGCTCTGCTCGAGGCGGTAGGGCGGATCGAGGGTATCCGCCGGGTTCGCTTCACCAGCCCGCACCCGAAGGACCTTCGGCCCGAGACAATCCAGGTGATGGCCACCGAGCCGGCCGTCTGCCCCCAGTTGCACCTGCCCCTCCAGTCGGGAAGCGACCGCATCCTCGCCCGCATGCATCGCGGTTACACAGCGGAGCGTTACCTCGATCGGCTCAACGCGGCGTGCTCGGCTGTCGAGGACTTGGCCGTCACGACCGACATCATTGTCGGCTTTCCCGGGGAGACCGACACAGATTTCGCGCAGACCCTCGAGGTCGCAGCCGAGGCCAGGTATGACAGCGCGTACACGTTCATCTACTCGCCACGACCGGGAACCGAGGCGGCGGAGCTGACCGACCAGATGGTCTCAGGCGACGTGTGCGCGGAGCGCTTCGAACGGTTGCGCGTCGTGGTAGAGCGGACCGCACTGCAGGCCCACGAAGGTCGAGTCGGACGAGTGGAGGAAGTGCTGATCGAAGGGCCGTCCAAGCGGAACCCCGGCAATGTGAGCGGACGGACCGCCCAGGGCAAGCTCGTCCACCTGCCGGCTGAACACGGAGCGCTGCCGGCGGGCGCCTGGGCGGACGTTTTGATCACCCGAGCCGCGCCGCACTTCCTCATCGGCGAGCTGGTCGAAGTCACCGGCCTGCCCACCCACAAGACGCGCATACCTGTGGTGGCCGGCTGAACCAGCGCGACCGAAGGCACCTCGCGCTGGTCGGCCCGACAGCGACCGGCAAGTCCGAGATCGCACTCGAAGTGGCCCGTCGCCTCGGCGACGTCGAAATCGTCACCGTCGACTCCATGCAGGTGTACCGCGGGATGGACGTCGGGACCGCGAAGCCCACCGCCGAACAGCGTTCCGAAATCCCTCACCACCTGCTCGACGTCGCCGACCCGTCCGAAGAATGGAGCGTCGCGCAATGGGCCGCCGAAGCGCGCCGCTTGGTCGCCGACATCGACGCCCGCGGCCATCGGACGCTACTGGTGGGGGGGACCGGGCTTTACTTCCAGGCGCTCGTTGACGGCCTGCAACCTCCCGGCGTGTACCCCGAAGTGAAAGCCGAACTCGAGGACGACCCCGACACCGCTGCGCTCCACGCCCGCCTCGTAATGCTCGACCCGGTGGCCGCGGGACGGATGGAACCGTCGAACAGGAGACGGGTGATCCGGGCTCTGGAGGTGACCCTCGGAAGCGGGAGGTCTTTTTCCAGCTACGGACCTGGAATCGCAGCCTTCCCGGAGACGTCATGGAACCTGGCGGGTATCTGGCTTCCCCGGGGGGTCGTGGCCGAACGGATCGAATCCCGGCTCGACCGCATGATCGCCGAGGGCCTGGTCGAGGAGGTGAAGCGCCTGAGCACCTCGCCGGCGGGGCTCTCGCGGACCGCACGGCAGGCCCTCGGGTACCGCGAGCTGCTGGCCCACGTCGAGCAGGGAGCGCCGCTCGACGAGGCCGTCGTCGAAGCCAAGCGGCGCACCAAGGCCTTCGCACGGCGGCAGCGGGTTTGGTGGAGGCGCGACCCCAGGATCAGGTGGTTCGGGGCTGCGAATAACCCGTTCGCTGTCATCAGCCAGTTGCTGGGACAATGGAACCGCCCATGACGACCTCCGAACTCACGCTCGCCAAGCTTCACGGGGCAGGCAACGACTTCCTCGTCGCGCTCGACCCCCCGCCCGGCCTCGACACCGCCGGCGCCGATTGGGCGCGCCGGTTGTGCGACCGCCACCGGGGCATCGGTGCCGACGGATTGATAGTCGGGCGCGCCACTCCGACGGTGCCGGGTGCTGTGCTGAGCTTTCGCCTTTGGAACGCCGACGGAAGCGAAGCGGAGATGAGCGGCAACGGCGTCCGCTGCCTCGCCCACGAAGCCCTCGAACGCGGTTTGGTAACCGAGGGGGCGCCCTTCGGGGTGACCACGCCGGCGGGGCTTCGGGAGGTGACGATCGCCCGCAAGGGCACCGTCACCGCGTGGGGATCGGTGGACATGGGCGTGGTGAAGGTGCAAGGCGAGGCCGAACGGTGCAACATCGGGCAGGGGCAGCTGCTGGTCGACGTCGGCAACCCGCACTTGGTCATCGTGGGTCCGGACCCTTCGACTGTCGATGTCGAGGGTTTGGGGCCGCTGCTCGAGAAGTCGGACCCGGCGGGATTGAACGTGGAGTTCGTCGCGCTCGGCCCGGGGGCGGACGAGGTGACCATGCGGGTGTGGGAGCGAGGGGTCGGCGAAACCGAGGCGTGCGGAACCGGTTCGTGCGCCGCGGCCGCGGCGATGAATCACTGGGGCCGGGTGGGGACCGCCGTGACGGTGCACCAACCGGGCGGGACCGCTGCGGTGGAGCTTCGTGCGGACGGGAGTGCGTTGTTGTCCGGGCCGAGCGAACGGATCGCCACCTGCCTGGTAAGGCTTTGAAGGAGACCGAGCGTTGAGCCTGATCGAGCGCGCGTTCAGGGAGAAGATCGTTCTCGTCGGGGTAACAGTTCCTCCCGCCAGCGACGAGGAGACCGAGCTGCACCTCGACGAGCTCGCGCTCCTCGTTGACACCGCCGGCGCGGACGAAGCGGCGCGGGTGGTCCAGCGGCGGGACCACCCCGACCCGGCGACGTATGTCGGGAAGGGCAAGGCGGAAGAGTTGCGAGTGATATCGCAGTCCGTTGACGCGGACACGGTCGTGTTCGACGACGAGCTGACCCCGGCGCAGTCCCGCAACCTCGAGAAAATCCTCGGCCGCACCGCCATCGACCGGACCGCGGTGATCCTCGACATCTTCGCCCAGAACGCCCGCACCCCAGAAGGTAAGGCGCAGGTCGAGTTGGCCCAGATCCGGTACCGGCTTCCGCGCCTTCGCGGCCGTGGCCGGCAGCTGTCGCAGCAGGCCGGCGGTATCGGGACGAGAGGACCCGGCGAGACCCAGCTCGAAGTCGACCGCCGGCGGTTGGTCAGGCGGATGAACCGGTTGGAGAGCGACCTGCGCCGGCTGACCGAGCAGCGTCGGTTGCAGCGGAAGTCGCGTGCCCGCAGCAGGCTGGCGTCTGTTTCGCTGGTTGGCTACACGAACGCCGGGAAGTCGACGCTGCTGAACACGCTCACCGATGCCGGCGTTCTCGTCGAGGACCGGCTGTTCGCCACGCTCGACCCGCGTACCCGGCGGCTGGCGTTGCCAGGCGGGGAGTCGGTGTTGTTGTCGGACACTGTCGGCTTCGTGCGAAAGCTTCCGCACCAGCTCGTTGAGGCCTTCCGTTCGACCCTCGAGGTGGTCAAGGAGGCGGACCTTCTGGTGCACGTCGTGGACAGCGCAAGCCCCGAGCCGGAGGCTCAGATCGAGGCGGTCCGCACCGTGCTCGCAGAGATTGGCGCCGGCGAGGTCCCCGAACTGCTCGCATTCAACAAGGCCGACGCGACCCCCGAGGCCAAACGGCTCGCCGACCGCCACCCGGGGTCGGTCGTGATCTCGGCGTTGTCCGGCGAGGGGCTGGAGAACCTGTTGGTCGCAATCGGGGACCGCATCCGGTCGGCCGCAAAGGTGCTGGATCTGGTCGTGCCGTACGACCGCGGCGATGTGCTCGCGGCTGTGCATCGCGAGGGCGAGGTGTTGGTGGAGACCCACGAGGAGAGCGGGGCTCGTTTGAGAGTGAGGGTGGATGACGCGGGGGCGGCGAGGTTTTCGGAGTTCGCGGTCGACGGCGCCGGTCGGGGATGAGCGCGCGCTTCGAGCCACCCGCCTATCCGTACGACCGCCTCGAGGAGTGCCGACGGGTTGCGGTGGCCCACGATGGCGGGCTCGTAGACCTGTCCGTGGGCACTCCGGGCGACCCGCCTCCAGCTGAAGTCCTCGCAGCCCTCAACGACGGTGGTGACGATCACGACAGGGCGTCACGTGGATACCCGGCTTCTGCGGGAAGCATCGTTCTTCGCCAGGCGGTGCAGCAGTGGACAAAGAACCGGCTCGACGTGCCGATCCCCCTCGATTCGGTCTCGGTTTGCGTGGGGACGAAGGAGTTCGTCGCGACAACGCCGGCATGGTTGAAGCTGAGGTATCCCGAGCGGGACACGGTCCTGTACCCGGCGGTCTCTTACCCGACCTACGAGATGGGTGCGACTCTCGCGGGCTTGCGGCCCGTTCCCGTTCCTGTCGACTCGGCGTGGCGACTCGATGTCGATGCGGTGTCGGCTGAAGATGCCGGGCGGGCTCTCATGCTTTGGGCAAACACGCCCGGCAACCCTGCCGGTGCCGTCGACGACCTCGCCTCTGTAGCGAGGTGGGGGCTGGAGAGGGGGGTGC
>CAZCCS010000301.1:0-4324 GCA_964497005.1 uncultured Acidimicrobiaceae bacterium
CTTCCTGGAGCAAAGAGAACGCAGTTGGAGAAGGCACATCGATCTCAACCTGTCGAGCGTTCTTGAGGCGACGTCCGCCGCCGCGCCAGTGATGATCAGGGGAGGCCAAGGCGGGTCGATCGTCAACGTGGCGAGCATCGAAGCGACCAGGGCCGCCCCCGGTTACGCGGTGTACGCAGCAAGCAAGGCCGCGGTACTCAGCTTCACTCGTTCGATGGCTCTGGAGCTCGCGGACGACGGCATCCGGGTCAACGCGATATCGCCTGACTGGACGCGAACTCCGGGGAACATGGGACTAACCGGCGCCCGGAGCATCGACGAGTTACCCGATCCTTCCCCTCGAGAGCAGGAGCTAGCCGAGCGTTACGTTCCGCTTCGACGGCAAGGAACCATCGAGGAGTGCGGTCGGCTGGTCGCTTTCTTGTGCTCACCGCACGCGGCTTACATCACCGGTGTGAACGTACCGGTCGACGGCGGCACGTGGGCGTCCAGCGGATGGTTGCGATCCTCGTCGAGTGGTTGGACAGTCTGGGGCGAGTAGCACTCAGCCGTGAAGGATCTCGCCGGCGAAGCGGTCGATCGAGTCCAGAGCGTCCTTCGTGCTGGACCACGGGCGAACCAGCACCCGGGTGACCCCGGCTTCCGCGTAACGCTCGAGGTCGTCGGGCTTTTCGACCCGCAGCCCCATGGTGAGCTCGATATCCGGGAGCCGTCCCGCTTCTTGTCGGAGCTTTCCGATCGTCGAGAGCGCGGCGGGGATCTCATCGAGCGAGTGGTTCATCGGTATCCACCCGTCCCCGAGCTCGGCGGCCCGACGTAGCGCGGAGGGGCCGTCGCCTCCGATGTGGAGCGGGATGGGAGATTGGATCGGCTTGGGTTCGAACATCACCCTGGCGAAGTCAAAGAACTCACCGTGATGCTCGATCTCTTGCTCGGTCCAGAGTCTTCGGCAGACCGATATGGCCTCATCGACGCGACGGCCGCGGCTGTTGAAATCGAGACCAACAGCCTGCCATTCCTGCTCCAGCCAACTCGCTCCAATGCCGAACTCGAATCGGCCCCGAGACACGACATCCAGCGTCGCCACTGCGCGGGCGGTCACGAAAGGATGACGCAGGCCGATGTTGTACACGTGAGTCCCGAATCGAATGCGCTCGGTGCACCCGGCGAGCATCCCGAGGTACACGAAGGGATCGAACACCGGGATGTCCGGCGGGATCGGTGGATGATCGCTACCCCTGAAGGGGCTGCCGGCGGAGCTGACCGGCAGGACGAGGTGCTCGGGCATCCATACCGACTCGTACCCGAGCTTGTCTGCCGCGACCGTCACGTCCCTCCAGGCCCGCGGGTTGAGCAGCCCCAGTGTCAGCCCCACCTTCATGGCTTAGGTGCCCACCAGCGGGACGGGCCTGGCGAGGCTCCAGCTGAACGTAAGGGGGATATCGTCGAGAGGAACGCGCTGGGCGAGGTCGGTGACAGTAGGTCCAACCCGGTCCGCGACCCGCTGCAATAGCGGCCCGTCGAATCCCCAGAGATCTACAGCATTACCACCGAGTATCCGGCGCAGGTCCGGTTCGGGGAGGCCACCGAACACGTTGGCGAGAACTTCGCGGTGCACTGGCGCGGCGCCTTCGAGATGGGGGAAGTCGGCCCCCCACATCAACCGGTTCACCCCGATCTCCTCGCGCCGCTCCGCGTCGTCGCGCTGGATGAGCGAGCCGCCCAGGTAGACGTGCCGTTCAAAGTACTCGGCAGGGCGCATCTTCAGCATCGACCGGACCGGCGCCGCGCCGTGGGTGTCGAAGAACTGTTCCATGTCGCGGACGAGCGACGGCAGCCACTGCACGCCGTTCTCCGTGATGGCGACCCGGAGGTTCGGGTGCCGGTCGAATACACCGCCGAACACCAAGAACCACAACGGACGGCGGGTGAAGACGAACACCTCGTATAAGCCCAGCATGCCGCCGTGTTTGGTGTCGTATAGGTACTTGGTGTCAGTCGCTGACCCCGAGGCGCCGGTGTGCAGGTTCACGACCATGCCCTGGTCTTCGCAGGCGCTCCAGAACGGCTCGTAGTACTCGTCCGCATATCCGGGCAGCCGGGACTTGACCGACATTGCCGGCAGCATGACACCGCCGAACAGGCCGGCGGACCTCGCCCACTCGACCTCGTCGATTGCTCGGTCCAGGTCGTGCAGATCGATGGGAATAACGCCGGCGCGCCGTCCGGGCGCGGCAGCGCAGAAGTCGGCGAGCCACCGGTCGTACGCGTGCAGAGCCGGCCAGACGACGTCGAGCCCCTCGGAGGCCTGGGATCCCAGATACATGGCGGGAGAGATCCCACCGGCGAGGACGGGTCCCGGGAAGGTGACCTCGGCGTGGATGCCCTGCTCCTCCAGGACGGCGAGGCGCCTTCCGTCGCCGTCACCGGGTACCACCCAGTCGGCGCTGTAGCTCTCGAGCCATTCTGATGCTGCGCTGATGTCGACACCCATGCCGGCGAGGCGGCGTGCGGCCACCCGGCGGACAGGGTCGGGATCGTCGATCTCACCTGGATCGCTGCCGCCGAACATGCTGATCGCGGTCGAGGAGAGATCGCCGAACTCGGCGACCCTGGCCCGGTGGGCCGGATCCACGTAGGAAAGGAAATGATCGAGGTCGTCCGGAGCGGCATGGGCGTCGGCGGTAACCACGACGTACGGTGGCCTGGTCGCGGCCGATTCGTTATTGAGCGACTCGGCCACCGCTTCCACTCCTTTCTCTCAGCATCTTCAGGCCGGCATTGATAGACGACGCGAGAGTCGAGTCGTTGGACTTGGAGATCGCCCGGTGGACCCGACGTTCGAACATCAAACGCATCACGGGGTTGAACGCGTGGTAGGTCTCCCGGAAATGAATGCGCGTCCGACCATCACCGAGCTCTTCGAGACGGGTAAACCCCGCAGCCTTCGACCACAGCGGTTTTCCGACAGCGTCGTACCGCCACGAGTTGGGCGGGTCCACTTCCGTCAGCCATTCCCAGGACACTCCCCTGCCCCGCGATAGGAGCCACCGAGGCACTGGGAAGTTGCAGTGGCGGACCAAACCCTCGCCGCTGGCATCGCCAGGGTGGAGAATTTCGATGGTGACGTCGGCGTGAGACCGCTTGCCGCTGCGGTGCGACCAGAAGAGCGACCACACCTCCTCGGGGGTGCCTTCCACGTCCACGGAGTAGTTGTGCTCTTGCACTGCGGGGCAGACTACTCCCGGTGAACATTGGACAGCCTTCCGAAACCGCACGGCGGGTGGCGGCGCAGCGGCTTCACTTCGAGAGGTTTCCGGCTCCTTTCGGCGATCCGTCGTCCGACGACGCGCTCGCGGCCAGCGTCGCGGACGGCGTCGAAGCCAGAGGCACTTTGACCCGTTACCTGGAAGCCAGGACCCGCTTCTTCGACCGGGCGGTCGTCGGAGCGTTCGACGCAGGAATCGATCAAGCGGTGGTCGGCGCTGCGGGCTACGACGGTCGGTGTTTCAGGTACGCCAAGCCGGGCGTCAAATGGTTCGAGGTCGACCACCCGTCTACCCAGGCGGACAAACGCGCTCGGCTCGAGGCCCTCGGCATACCCACCGATCACGTCAGGTTCGTGGCAGCCGACTTCGAAACCGATGACGTCGAGGCGGGTCTGACCGCGGCGGGCTTGGACGCGCAGGCGCCGAGCGTTTTCATGCTCGAGGGAGTGGCGGTGTACCTCGAACGTGCCACTTTGGCCTCGGTGGTGGGGCAACTTCGTAACGCGGCCGGCCCGGGAAGCCGGTTGGCGATCAGCTTGTCGGTTTCGGCCGACTCCGATGAGGGCCACCGTCGTCGTGATGCTTTCCGGGCGGCGGTGGAAGCGCTGGGTGAGCCGGCCCGCTCCACGGTGCCCCCGGATGAGGTCGACGCCTTCCTGGGTAGCTGCGGTTGGAGCGCAGTCGGAACCGAGTCCGACCCGCAAGGAAAGGCTCGGAGCGCCGGCCTGATCCTGGCTGAGCCGGTAGCTTACGGTTTATGAACTACCGCAACCTCGGATCGACCGGAGTACGGGTCAGCCCGCTCTGCCTCGGGGCGATGATGTTCGGCGGGTGGGGCAACCCCGACCATGACGATTCCGTCCGGATCATCCACTCCGCTCTGAACGCGGGCGTCAACTTCATCGACACCGCCGACGTGTACTCGGCCGGTGAATCCGAGGAGGTAGTCCGCAAAGCCCTGGCCGGGCGGCGGGACTCCGTCGTGCTCGCCACCAAGGTGCACGGGCCGATGGGAACCGATCCGAACCAACAAGGCAACTCGCGGCGCTGGATAA
>CAZCCS010000302.1:0-4317 GCA_964497005.1 uncultured Acidimicrobiaceae bacterium
GGGTCGGGCGGCACCGGCGAACTTTGTGCTGCGATCCGCCCTTTGGGCGTCGAATCGCGCTGAAAATGGGCCGTTTCGCCGCCCAGACCGCGAAGTGTCGCCCAAAGCCGTCGTGAGTGGTGCGTTCGTGACAACCGAGCCGAGCACGAACCACGAGCCGGCGCCGGGGATGAGGACGTTCGTGTTCTTGCCGTACCAGCCGAGGCCGGCGCGGATCGCCGCGGCGCGGTCGACGAGTGCGTTGTCGTCGACCAGAACGATTGCGCGCCAACCCCGCTGCCGTAGCAGGTCCGCTAGTCGCTCGAGCGCGGCGCGAAGGACCTTGTAGTGGTCCTCCCGGGCGTATCGGGCGACAACCCCTTTGGGCAGGCGCTCGGCGACTGGCGGCAGTTCGAGGCGGTCGTATCGGAGTGCCCCGACGATCATTCCGCTCGCTCCCGGAAGCGCGCGTGCGGGATCGATGGACCGATCGGGGTTGCGGTAGGTGAACTGCATGCCGGCGTCCCATCCGTTTGCCCGGCCTTGGTTCAGCGCCGCCAGAGCCTCCCGGAAGGGTTTGGCATCGCATATCCCGACGGCGTCCAGACCTGCCTGCCGGCCCAGTCGGCACAACTCGCCGGCGAGAGCGTCGAGCCGCTTTAGCTCGGGCACCTCATGCCCCGGAGCCTGGTAACCCCCGCCCGCTCGTTCCGCCGACTCGATATTGGACGGCCGGGCCTCCGATGACGCTTCTCCGCGCGCGGACACCTTGCGTCGAGCCGTTCCGGGCACCACTCGTTTCTACCCGATGCGCTCTGAGCGGTCGCACCGCGGGGCCGTTGGCGGTCATCCGTACCCGGGGCCCGGCACCTGTCCTCACCGGGGTATCGGCCGAGGCGCGCTTGGTGGGCACAGCCTTCTTGGCCGGCGCCGGGCGCTTCGCGGTCGCAGCCTTCTTGGCCGGCGCGGCGCGCTTGGCGGTGGCAACTTTCTTGGCCGGGCTGGCCTTATTCTGTGCGATGGCGGTCTTCTTGATCGGACTGGGCCTCTTCGCCGGCGCGGCCTTCTTTCGCGACGGCCCGGCCACCTTCGAAACAGCAGCGCGTCGCGATGAAGCAGCCTTCTTCGAGGTTCCGGCCTTCTTTGCTGCAGTCGCCTTGTTCGCGGCACCGGCCTTCTTCAAGCCGACGGCCTTCCTCGCCGAGCCAGCCCGCTTTGCAGCGGCGACCTTCTTCGCCGGCGCTTGCCTCTTCGCCGGCGCGCGCTTCCCGGTAACGGCGGTCTTGGTGACACGAGCGCGCTTCTTGGACGCCGCCTTCTTCGCCCGGCCCGTGGCCGGCGCCGACTTCTCCGCCGAACGAGTCTTCTTCGGGGCAGCCGACTTCCTTGTGCCGGCAGCTCTCCTGATCCGCCGGCGCATCGTCGCCGACCGACGGACTCGAACCGGGGGAAGCTCACGAACAGGTGGGGCGTGGCGACCCGGGTCTACGAAGCCAAGCTCGGTCCCGAGGCGATTATGTGGAACCAGGGTGCCGGCCGCGATGTCGAGCAGCCATTCCGCTTTCTGATCTCGACCCCTCGACCGGTAGCGGAACCGAACCACCCACTCGGTGTCGTCCAACTGGAAGGCTGTCCAAGCCTGATCGAACTCGTCATCGGCAAGGCGGATCCCACGGTCCGCAAGGTTGCGAATCACCGACGACGCGAGCGAGCGGTCGGACTGGCCGCGACGGTTCGTACGGAGAATCAACTCGTGGGCGCGGGCTACCGCGGCGGCCTGTTCGGCGAGAACGGGCGCGGCGAAGCGCTCAACCCACTCGATGTTCACGCCGGCTTCCGCGGCTACTTGCGCGACCGTCCGGCCGCCGCGAAGTCTCTTCTGCATCTCACGCGGACTCAGGGCGCTGTCTATTCGCGGTCGCGGCGGAGGCGGAGGAGGCGGAGGCGCGACGGGCTCGTTAGCCAAATTCGCTGTACGGGCCCCATCGATCTGTTCGAGCAGATCGTCGTCGAGCTTTATGACGAAGTCGCCGGTCTTTGCACCCCGGCGGCCCGCGAATATCAGCCCATCGTGGTCCGAGGTGAATCCGACGAAATGAAGCTGTCGCACAGGCGCCCCCGGCGCGCTGAGCCCGCCGTTCGGGCTCTTCTGGCGCAAAGTAGCAGCTTGTGCCCCTTGCTTTGGGGGATCCCCGGACTTCAAATGGCGCGCCTATGGCCCGTGTTCAACCCATGGCAGACCTGTGCCTGAGCGGCGGAACAAGCCCCGAACGCCCGAGGAGCCGGATTGCTCGCTCTTCGGCGACGTCGATGATCACCGCGTCGTCGGGCTCCCGGTCGCATATGAACGACACGACACACCCGTCACACGCGTCGGTGTGGCGCATGACGCAGTCCTCACAGCTGATCGTCAGAGTGGTCATGCCTAGATCATCACAGGCACCTGTGACGGTCTCGCCTACCCGGCACCATTGGGCGCTCGGCCGATCACTGCAAGCAATTGATCGACCGAGATGACATTGGCCCCCTTTCGAGCGACAGTCTCACGCACGCGACGGTCATTGGTCGCCACCACGATCGGCCTCTCAACCGGAAGCGAATCGACCAGATCGATGATCACCTCGTCTGCCTCGATCTCCGATGAAGTGAACCGCACCCGCATCCTCCCCCGCATCGATGACGGGAGCTGCAGGCGGTTTCCTTCGTCGACCCCATCGAAGACGACCAGCACCTCCGTCCCCGCTCGCATCGCAAGTTCGGACAGAGAGTCGATCAGTCGCCGTCGCTGCATCGGCAGGTCGGCCCCGGGCCAGGATGAGAGGGTCACGTTGTAGCCGTCGACCACAAGGACAGAGCCGGGGAGCCGGACCAGGTGACGCGCGGCCTCCGGTGACTCGTCGAACACCGCCGGCGGTAGTCGGGCGGGAACCCGCCTGCGGGGCGGCATTGGCATCGGCTCGAGCACATCGCCCTCGACCGATGCAGACGACGGGACGGAGGCGGACGCGGAGGGCGACGCGGGCGCGGAGGGCGACGCCGGCTCCGACGATTCAGCGGAACCAGGCATGCTGGTCTGGATTCCCGCCGATGCGGCAACGTCCCTCGCGGCCGTGAACACGTCTTCAAGAGACTGGCGCAGTGTTTGGGAGAGGGCGGAGGCGGAGGCGGCCCGTCGTTGGGCTTCTGCCAGGGCAAGCCTCATGATCTCGAGCTGGCGCCGCTCCTCCCCGAGGTCGGATTCAACCCTGGAGGCGCGATCGAGGGCGAGGTCCCGCTCCCCCTCCAGCTCCTTCATCCGTGCCGCCATCTCGGCCGACATGGTGCGGAGTTCCTCCTGGCCGGCGACTGCCTCTTCGAGCGCCGCACGGGCTCCCGCCCCAGCCGCCTCGGCCTCCCGCCTGGCCTTCCTAGCAGCCGAAAGCTCAACCTCAAGTTGAGAGTTGAGGGTTTGAGCAGAGTCGAGCTCGGCCCTCACCTTCTGCAACGACGCGCTTATCTCCTCGAGTTGACGTTGAGCCACCCTCGTGGATCTTTTTTCCTCGGCTTCGTCCTCGACCTTCTGCGCGTCCTCGACGAGAGCCGCCAGCTCAGCCTCCCATCCATCCGGTTGCATCAGCCAGAGCCACGAGAAGCGTCCGAGGAGCTCCTCGTCGGCGGCCTTGCGAACCCGCTCGCGAAAGGTCTCGTCGGAGGCAACTACCTCACGCACAGTGTTGAGCATCCGCTCTGGCAGGCGGGTGGCCTTCATCAGCGGCCGGAGGCGCACTGGAACCGGTACCGGGGGTCGCGCCTGGCTACCGACCTTGGCGACAGCCCAGGCGAGCTCGAGCGCTGGCCTCAGCATCGAGACTGGAGGGTCCGCCGTTGGCACTCCGGGGGATCGTACCGGCGCCGCTAGCCTCCACGTCCATGGTCCACGCCTTCGTGCTGATTGACGGGGAACCGGCCCGGGTCGCCGACCTCGCTGTTGAGCTGGCCGAGCTGCCCGGGGTGGCCGAGGTCTATTCGGTGGCCGGGCACGCCGACATCGTGGCGGTTGTCCGAGTGCGCCGCCACGACGAGCTAGCTGAAGTGGTCACACGAGGGATCTCTCAACTCAAGGGCGTGGTCGATACCCGAACACTCATCGCGTTCCAGGCGTACAGCCGGCACGACCTGGAGGCGATGTGGGACCTCGGCTCCGACTGACACCCCGGCGAGTGCCAGGCTCCGAACAGGACTGACGCCGGCCTCTGAGCTTCGCTAGCCGGATGCAAGCTTCGTCGAGACCTCGACCAGCTGGTCCAGCCGTGTAGCAGCCGCCCCGCTGTCGATTGAGGCCCGAGCTTTCACCAGCCC
>CAZCCS010000303.1:0-2153 GCA_964497005.1 uncultured Acidimicrobiaceae bacterium
TGAACAGGACTTACGTCACCCCAGGGGATCAGCCCCCCAAACGGGGCCTTGTCCGACGGCTTGAGTGGGTGGTTGGCGGCATGCTCTGCGGCGTCCTCGTGGCTCTGTCAATTCCCCCCTTCGGGTTCGGGCCGCTCGCGTGGTTGGGATTCGCCGGCTTGGCGTTTCTCCTCCCCGGGCGGTCCCTATCGGAGCGGGCGCTGCTGGGGTTAGGGGCTGGACTTGGCCAGTACGCCATCGGCCTCGCTTGGGTGAGCGAGTTCTCCATTCCTGGCTGTGTGGCCCTGATAATCGTCAGCGCCCTGTTCGTGTCTGCGGCGTTGTTAATTTCTCCCTCGAGGAAAGTTGTCTCCGTAGTCATCGGCTTGCCGGCTGCGTTCATTCTGAGTGACTGGCTCAGAGCCCGTTTTCCGCTCGGTGGCTTCCCGCTTGGCGGGATCTCACTAGGTCAGTCGCTGTCCCCGCTAGTGCCAGCGCTCCGTTTGGGAGGAAGCCTGCTCTTGACCGGTGAGACTGTCCTTGCTGGAGTGCTCATCGCTCAGATCGTGCGGACTGCGACCGGCCGTCGCCGGGGGGGATCGACCTGGGCACTTCATCCCGAGTCGACCACGCTGTCTCACGACGCTCTGATAGTGGTGGCCATAGTCGCCGTCATAGTGGCAATTCCGCTGGCTGGATGGTTGTCACCGACCGGCGCAGGGCAGTCTCGTCCTCCGCTTCGGGTCGCGCTTGTGCAAGGCGGTGGAGAACGCGGTACGAGGGCGATCCACACCGATCCGGAGGTTGTGTTCCAGCGCCATGTGACGGCGTCGGCCGATATACGTCCCCCCGTAGACCTGGTAGTGATGCCGGAGGGGATACTTCAGACCGATCAGACGTACACAGAAACGGCACAGGCCGCCGAGATCGCCGCGATTGCCCAGAGTCTCCGATCCACGGTGGTAGCCGGAGTCGAACAAGACGTTGGAACCACCCGCTACCTGAATGAGGTGGCCGCCTGGTCGCCCTCGGGTGAGGTGGTTGCGGTGTACCTGAAGAATCACCGTGTCCCTTTCGGCGAGTACGTGCCTTGGCGCTCCACGATCTCGAAGCTCTTCAACGTCTCGGACGTCCCGCTCGACGCCATCGCCGGCCACAGCCCCGGCTACATGAATACCCCTGCTGCCCCGGTCGGCGTGATGATCTCGTACGAGGTCTTCTTCGACGATCGTGCCCGCGGCGGAGTCCGAGCGGGTGGGCAGGTCCTGATCGTCCCGACGAACACGGCCTCGTACCGATCCAGCCAGGTTCCCACCCAAGAAATCGCGGCGGCGAGGCTGCGGGCGTGGGAAACCGGCAGATGGCTTCTTCAGGTGACCCCGACTGGCTATACAGCCGTGGTGACTCCAGAAGGCAGGGTCGTGGCTCGGAGCACACTTGGCCGGCGCGAGGTGGTACAGGCGGTCGCGCAGCGTCGGACTGGTAGGACCGTCTATGTCGACGTCGGCGACTCGCCCTTCGCGATCGGTGCCCTTCTGCTCGTCATGGGGTCGTGGCTATTGACCCGACCAGACATCTTGCGGCCCCGTCGGAGACCGCAAGAGTCCCCAGAGCTCGTCGGGGACGATGGCTGAGGAGCCCGCAATCGGACGAGCGCCCTTCTCGGTATTGGTGGTCTGTACTGGCAACCAGTGCCGGTCGCCGATGGCGGCCGCCATGTTGGACCGGCACTTCGCAGAACGAGGCCTAGCCATCCGAGTCGAGTCAGCCGGGTTCATCAGCGAGGGGGCTCCGTGCCCCTCTGAGGTCGAAAAGGTAATGGCCGCCATCGGATACGACGTGTCCGGTCACAGGAGCAGGATCGTTGGCGAGTCGATGATCGACGGCGCTGATGTCGTGATCGGAATGACTCGCCAGCACGTCATCGACCTGTCACTGACGGTCCCCTCGGCGTGGAAGCGGGCGTTCACGCTCGCAGAGCTGATCAACCTGGCCGAGCGGGCAGCGCCGCGGCGAGCCGACGAGCCCTTTCCTGTCTGGTTTCGCAGGGTCGGAGCCTCCCGAAAGCGCTCGTCTGTCCTCAACCTTCCCCTTTCGGACGACATCCCCGACCCGATCGGACGGCCCCTGCGGGCATACATCGGGACCCGCGATGTCCTTGCCGGTCTCTGCTC
>CAZCCS010000303.1:2163-4313 GCA_964497005.1 uncultured Acidimicrobiaceae bacterium
GAAGGCGCTCCGCGATAACAGTTTGTGCTTCATGGCCGCGAACGACGCCTTGCGAGTGGCCCTGCTGGTCTATCGCGGCAACCCACATTCGGGCGGGCAAGGGGTCTACACCCGGTATCTCGCACGGGAGCTTGTGAACCTGGGTCATCGGGTGACCGTGTTCGCGGGGCAGCCTTGGCCGGTACTCGACGAGGGCACCGGTTTCGTCCCGGTTCCGAGCCTCGACTTGTATCGTCAGCCGGATCCCTTTCGTGTGCCGTTCCCCTGGGAGTTCCGTTCGCGGATCGACCTCGCAGAGTTCGCGCTCATGTGCACAGCGGGGTTTCCTGAGCCCAGGACGTTCAGCTGGAGAGTCCGCCGAGCGCTGGCGTTGCGGCGCGGCGAGTTCGACCTCGTCCACGATAACCAGACGTTCGGGACCGGCCTGCTCGGAGTGATGTCCGACGGTTTGCCCCTGGTAGGGACATGCCATCACCCGGTTACCGTCGACAGGTCGCTGGATCTCGAACACGCCGAGAACTGGCGGAGGAAGCTCACACTCCGCCGCTGGTACGGGTTCCTTGAAATGCAGATGAAAGTGGCGCGTCAAATACCTCGGGTTCTGACCGTCTCTTCCTCATCCAAGCGCGACATCGTGGAGCAGTACGGGCTGCAACCCGCGCAGCTAGAAGTGGTCCCAATTGGCGCTGACCACACCCATTTCCGACCTCGGCCCGAGATTCGGAAGGTTCCGGGGCGGATAATGACGACCGCCAGTGCCGATGTCCCCTTCAAGGGCCTCCTACCACTGGTCGAGGCTGTAGCCAAGCTCCGAACAGAGAAGCCTGAAGCTCACCTGGTGGTCGTCGGGAAGTTGCGAGCCGAATCGCCCGTAGCCGCCGCCATCGAGAGACTCGGTCTTGCGGGGGTGATCTCGTTTGAATCCGGAGTCAGCGACGACCGGATGGTCGAGCTGTACGCCGAAGCCCAGGTTGCAGTGGTGCCTTCGCTGTACGAGGGATTCTCGCTTCCCGCGGTCGAGGCGCTTGCCTGCGGCGTCCCGCTCGTAGCCACGACGGGCGGCGCTCTTCCCGAGGTCGTCGGCGAGGACGGCGTCACCGGCCTGCTCGTTCCACCCGGTGACGCCGGCGCCCTCGCGATGGCAATCCGTACGGTGCTCGAAGAGCCGGAGCTGTCGGCGAGGCTTTCAGAGGCTGGCCGCCGGCGAGTGCTTGAGCGTTTCACCTGGCAGGCATGTGCCAAGGCGACGGCAGATAATTATCGCTGGACTGTAGAAAATCATCGAAGATGTGCTAGGGCCGCCGGGTGCTGACGGTCAGATACGACAAGCTCGGGGTCGCCGCTGGTGATCTGGTACTCGACCTCGGGGCGGGGGGTGGCCGCCACGCGTTCGAGGCGATGAGGCGTGGAGCTCGGGTTGTGGCGCTTGATTCCGATCAGGGGGAGGTAAAAGACGCAGCGGCATTGATGGCCAGCCTGCTCGACGAAGACCACGCGGTCCGCGAGTCGGGTGGAGAGGGAGCCGCGGTCGTAGGCGACGCCCTCAAGCTCCCGTTCGTATCCGAAGCGTTCGATCGGGTGATCGCAGCGGAGGTTCTGGAGCACATCCCCAACGATCGAACCGCCATGTCGGAGCTGAGCAGGGTGCTCAAACCGGGGGGAACGATGGCGGTCACGGTGCCGCGATGGTGGCCCGAGCTTCTCACGTGGGCGTTGTCGGATGAGTATCACAGCAACCCTGGTGGCCACATTCGGATCTACCGGCGGTCATCCCTGATCAAGCGGCTGCGTGGGACAGGCCTTGCCGTCTACGCATCTCACCACGCACACTCGTTGCACAGTCCTTATTGGTGGTTGAAGGCGTTGGTGGGTGTGCGGAACGATGACCATCCACTTGTTCGTGCGTACCATCGCTTTCTCGTCTGGGACATAACCGAGGCCACGCCATTCACACGCGTGCCGGATGCAGCCTTGAATCCCCTACTCGGAAAGAGTCTTGTCGTCTACCTGAGGAAACCCGCATGAGCGAACCCCTTACCGAGTTCGAGGTCGCCCAAACCGCAGAGTGGATCGCATCCGTTCAGCGTCCGAACGGGATGATCCCCTGGTTCCCCGGCGGCCACTGCGACCCGTGGAACCACGTCGAGGCG
>CAZCCS010000304.1:0-4308 GCA_964497005.1 uncultured Acidimicrobiaceae bacterium
TGCAGGACAGCCACAACATCGAGTTCGCGTGCAGGGTCTGGGGCCTGCGGGCGACCGACCTGAACCAGGGGGTCGTCTACGGCCAGCGGACCGAGGAGACCGCCCTCGACCCCGCGCTCGAGACCCGATTCGATTACGACCACGTTTTTGGCACCGTGCTGAACCGGTTTGTCATCCAAGCCGTGCTCGGTCACCCTCTGACCGTTTACGGCACCGGCGGTCAGACCCGGGGAATCATCAACCTCGTCGACACGGTGGAGTGCATCCGGCTGGCGACGGAAAACCCAGCCGAGCCAGGCGAGTTCCGGGTCTTCAACCAGTTCACCGAGCAGCTCTCGGTACGCGAAATCGCGGAGACGGTCGCGCGCGCATACCCGGGCCCTTGCACCATCGAGGAGGTGGACAACCCGCGCGTCGAGTTGGAGTCCCACTATTACCGCGCAGCCCACACCAAGCTTCTCGACCTCGGACTGGTCCCCCACCTTCTCAGCGAGACCCTCATCGACTCGATGTTCGCCATAGTCGAGCGGTACAAGCACCGGGTGAACCTCGACGCCATCCGCCCGACCGTTCAGTGGCGCACGACTGCCAGCGAACTGGCCGGCACCGCCTGAGGTCTACCTGCCTCCCGCGCTGACAGCCCTCGACGACGCTGCGGCGGGCGGGCGCCAAGCCCGCTGGAAGGGCATCGTCCCAACAATCAGACGCCCGAAGACGAGACAATGGTGGCGGCACCCATGGTTCCTCGTCGGCGCGCCGCTGCTGCTTGGGCTCGTGCACGTCGCCCTCGTCGCCCCTCACTACTTCGTCGGATCGTTTGACGACGACTCCAGTTACATCCTCACCGCGAAGGCGCTTCTGGACGGTCAGGGCCTGACGGGGCACCTGGCCAATGGGTCAGCGGTGGTGGCTGCCTACCCTCCAGGGTTCCCCGCCCTGATCGCCCCCCTGGTGTGGATCTTCCCGCACACCTTCACGCCGCTGCGGCTCCTTTCGGCGCTGTGCTTCGCGGCGGTCTTCCCGTTGACTTGGATCTACCTCCGGCGCCGAGGCATCTCGCCCGGCCTCATCGGGATGGCCCTGTTGGCGCTGGCCCTCAGCCCTCCGTTCGCCACCTATGGGAGCATGGTGATGGCGGAGACGCCGTTCCTGGTGCTCTTTCTGGTTTTCCTGCTTCTGGTGGACCGGTGGGATCACCAGGAAAGAGACTTCACGCCGACGGCCGCAGGGGTGTTCCTTACCGGCGCAGCCCTGGTGTGGCTCAAAGAAGCCGCGGTCGGGATGATCGTCGGGCTGGTTATCTGGGAACTCTGGTCACGCCGCGGCAAGCCGGGGTGGACCGGGCTGCGACGCACCGCCGGGATCGTCGGGTCACTGGTGGTGCTTGTTCTGCCGGTCGTCATCGCGCGCGTCGTCGCGGGAGTGCCGATCGCAGGAGCGCGCTACTCCCAGGAACTGGGCGGTTACTACCAGGGCGGCCTTGCGAGCCGCCTGCTTCATGTGCTGCCTCACGGAATCTGGCAGGTCTTCTCGACGGCGCTCGCGGTCACCTTGGTCCCATATCTGAGCCCGTTGCCGACCAGCGGTCACATCCCCGACATCTGGAAGGTGTTCTCCTGGCACGTGATCATCCTCGTCATCGTCGGGGCGGTCGTCTGGTTCCGTCGCCACCGCGATGCCGCGATCGCGATCGTTCCGATCTATCTGGCCGAGACCCTTCTGTGGCCGTACGTCAACGAGAGGCGCGTCATCCTGGTGATCCCGGTGATCGCCATCTGGTACGTGATGGGAGCGGTCGCCGTCTGGCGGGCGCTGAAGCGACGGATCGAAGCGCGGAGGGCCGAATGGGTCAAACGGGCTCGGGCCGCCTCGGTCACCGTTGCCGTTGCGGCGGTTGGACTTCCGCTGGTAGTCCAGATTCCGCGTGACTACCTGTTCAATCTGGGACAGTCGAGCTCGCACTTCGAGGGTTCGCGTTATATGAAAGTTCTGTCATCCCTCGGGCCGCCGTCGATGGTGGTGGAGACCGACTACCTGTATTCGACCGCGCTCTTCAGCGGGCACCGGACAGCCCGGTCAGCCTTCGATGCAACTGCCACCCTCTGTTACGGCCCGGCCATCCAGGCCCCCATCGCGCAGGACCACGCCGGCTTCCTCCTGCTCGGCGACGTAAACAAGCCCGGCATCATGGACAGCCCGTGCCTGCTCGGCGTGGCGGATAGCTCGAAGTGGGCCGTCCGGTTACTGCATACCTCGCGCGACGACGCCTCGGTGTACGAGCTCATCGGCGCTGGGACCGCCCATCCTTCTCTCTCCGATCTGGGCGCCGGCGCGACCCCGGTTCTTTCGAAGTCGGGCGGGACGACGACGGTGATGTTGGGGTGGGGCGCACCGTTGGTGGTGACCCAGGTGAGCGTCGGAGAGGCGTCGTTCTCGGGAGCTCCCACCGCCAGTTCGGTGCTCCAGATCCTGACCCCCGCCGGTCAGTGGGTGACCGCGGCGAAGTTCCAAGGCGCGGTCGGGGATGCCCCGCACGCCTCGCCGTTCCTGCTGGCGGCCATGCCGCCCGGCACGGTCGCCACTGCCGTGCGGGTGGTCCTGAGCGGGCCTGATCCCGGTGCACCGGTTTCCGTAGCCGACCTGCACGCCCTCGGTCTCTCCGCTGGGGGTGGCGGATGATGGCCCGGTGGACTGAAGGGTTGTTGCATCGGTTGGAGCATCGACCGCTGGTGCGCCGAATCTTGGGGTACAGCGCCGGCTCGGTCGTTGCGACGGTCACCAGCGAGCTGGCCTTTCTGGTGACCCTCGGTTGGCTGCACGCAGGCACGACCTGGGCGTCGGCAGCCGGTTTCGTCGGAGGGGCGGTTCCCAACTACATCCTCAATCGCCGCTGGGCTTGGTCCGAGCGACGCGGGCGGGACCGCCGGACCGAGGTGGTGTTGTACGCGGCAGTCGCGGTGGCGAGCTTCGTCGCGTCCGCGGTTGCGACCCACTGGGCCCAGGAGGGCGCTAGCCACCTGACCAATGATCGCGGCTGGACCGTGCTTCTGACCGGGCTGGTTTACCTCGGGGTTTCCGGCGTGTTCTTTGTGGCCAAGTTCGTTCTGTACGAACGGTTGGTGTTCATCCCGGACCGCCGTTCGAATGACGGGCGTCCCGTCTCTGAGCCCACCAGGTCGTGACCACCACTCGCCCGAAACGCAAACCGTAAAGCAGGTTCCCGCCCTTCTTGGAGCTCCCGGCGGTTCGTTTGTGCATCGTCGCCGGCGCCTCGATCACCCGGAAACCCTGTGCGATCGCGCCGATGAGCATTTCGGAGGTCTGGTACTGGGTCTGGCGCAGAGGGACCCTTTCGGTCACCTCTGACCGGAACGCTCTCAGCCCGTTCGCCGGGTCGGTGATGCGCACCCTGGTGAGGAGGCTCACCAGGGCACCGTAGAAGAACACCCCCGCCTTGCGGACCGGGTCGGTTGTCTCGGTGCGGCCCAGCCTCCTGGAACCATTGACGAAGTCCGCTCTCCCGGCGAGGATCGGCTCGACGAGCGCGGGCAGCTCCCTGGGGTCGAACTGACCGTCCGCGTCCGCGGTGCAGATGATCTGGGCGTGCCTCGCCCGGGCGAGCCGGTAACCGAGTCGGAATGCGTTGCCCTGGCCAAGGTTGACCGGAAGGCGGCACACCAGAGCTCCCGCTTTCCTGGCCACTTCTCCGGTCCCGTCGCTTGATCCGTCGTCAACGAGGATCGTCTCGGTCGCCATGCCGCAGATGGAGCGGGGGACCGACCCGATGACGCCGGCGACGGATTCGGCCTCGTTCAACGCCGGTATGACCACCGCGATCGGAGCTCCCGAACCGCTTCCATACTCGCGGAGGAACTCCGCCGCCGACCTGTCGGCGATGGCATCCGCCTCTGGGATGTTCCGGATCGCGCCGCGCGTCCTGGCAGAACCTGACACTGTCAGCGGATCACGTCCGTGCCGACGTAGGGGACCAGCGCCTCCGGGATCCTCACACTCCCGTCCGCCTGCTGGCCATGCTCGACGATCGCGGCCCACACCCGCGGCGTAGCCAGGCCGGATCCGTTCAACGAGTGCACGAACTCGACCGTCCCGCCTTCCCGGCGAAAACGGATCTGCCCTCTCCGCGCCTGGAAATCGGTGACCAGGCTCACCGAGGAGACCTCCAGCCATTTGTCGACTCCGGGCGAGTAAACCTCGAGGTCGTACACCTTGGAAGCCGAGAAGGTGAGGTCGCCGGCGCACAACTCGACCACGCGGTAGGGCAGCCGCAAGGTCTGCAGTGATTTCTCT
>CAZCCS010000305.1:0-4305 GCA_964497005.1 uncultured Acidimicrobiaceae bacterium
GCCGGCTATCGCGAAAGCCGCTTCCATCACTTCGGGAAGGTGGTTCCGCACCGCACCCGAGGACAGCTCAACGCCGTTGCAGACGAGGTCGTACTGGTAGGCCAGGATGTCACCGGGGTCCTGTGACTGCAGGGCCTCGAGTCCTCCCTGCGGCATGGAAAACGGGTTGTGCGAGAAGTCCCAACCGCCGGTCTCCTCGCTCCGCTCGTACATCGGAAAGTCGACGACCCAGCAAAACGACATCACATCCGGGTCGCCGAGCGACAGCTCCTTTCCGAGCGCGGTTCGCTGTTCGCCGAGGACGGTCGACGCGGCGATCGCGGGACCTATCGCGCAGAGCACCGCGTCACCGGGGCGCGCGTCAACGGCCGACGCGAGGACCGACGCCTCTTCCGCAGTCAGTTTGTTTGCGAGCGAGCCGCGGTTGCCGTCGGGCTGAAGCTGAAGCCAGGCGCCGGCGACGCCGTTCTTGCGGGCGGAGTCCGCGAACGCGTCGAACCATTTCCTCGAGCGAGAGGCTGCGTCAGGTGCGCGCAGCACGCGGATGGCGTGCCCCTTCGCTGGCGCCTCGGAGAACAGCGGGAGCTCCGTCCTGCCGCCCAGCTCGGAGGTTACGTCGGCGATCTCGAGGCCGAAACGCAGGTCCGGCTTGTCCGTCCCGTACTTCTCCAACGCTTCGCTGAACCCCAGCCTTTGGAAGGTTTCAGGCGCCTTCTTGTTGGAGCACTCTCTTACTATCCGGGTCATCAGCAGCTCGACCTCCCGGAACACGTCCTCCTGAGTCGCGAAGGCCATCTCGAGATCGATCTGGTAGAACTCGCCGGGGCTGCGGTCGGCCCGGCTCGCTTCGTCCCGGAAGCAGGGTGCGATCTGGAAGTAACGGTCGACACCGCCGACCATCAGGATCTGCTTGAACTGCTGCGGTGCCTGTGGCAGCGCGTAGAACTCGCCGGCATACAGGCGGCTGGGAACCAGGAAGTCCCGGGCGCCCTCGGGGGAGGAGGCTGTCAGGACGGGGGTCTGTACTTCCAGGAAGCCTCTGGAGGTCAAGTGCTCTCGCACTACCTGAGCCAGGCGGGCCCTCGCCGCCAACCGTTCCATCAGCGGTCCGCGTCGCATGTCGAGATAGCGGTAGCGCAGCCGCAGTTCCTCGCCTACGTCGGTGTCGCGCTCGACAGGAAATGGGAGAACGTCCGCCCGGGACAGGACCTCCACATCCTCGACCACGACCTCGACCTCGCCGGTCTCTAACCGGGGGTTGACGGTTTCGGGCGGCCGGGCACTCACTTCACCGCGCACGCTGACGACGCTCTCCAGGCGCAGACCGCTGAGGGTCTCGAACGCGAGAACGTCAGGGTGAATCACCAGCTGCACGATCCCGCCCGGCTCGAGCCCACCGTCGTCGCGGAGGTCGATGAAGAGGAGACCGCCGTGGTCACGCTTCGCCGCTATCCAGCCGGCAAGCAGCACCTTCCGGCCGACGTCCTCGGCCCGCAGGTCACCTCCCCGGGTGTCGCGGTACCGGTTTACAGCAAGCGGTCGAGTTGTCTCCATGACAACTCAGCAGGCTAATGGCTCCTGAAGGAAGTGCCGCCGGGGATAAACAGCCCCCGGCGGCAGGTCACCTCCGTACTTCTAGACCGCGCTGTGGCGACGGAGCCGGCGGACGAGGGCGAGAGCCCCACCGCCGACACCAAGGAACGCAACGCCGGCGATCGGCTGCCAAAGCCCGCCGGGACCACCCGTGAATGGGAGCTTCGGAGCCGTGGTGGGGGGAGCTGCTGGCGTTGTAGGCGACACCTGCTGCGAGACCGCTGCCGTGGTGCAGGCAATCGGTTGCTGCTGTGTGGCGGTGGTTTCGATGTGACCCACGACCGGGTTGGCCAGCGGGATGTCAGGGAGGGCGAGGCTCGTGATCGCCGGGATGCTGATGGCCTGCGACACGCCAGGGATGGTGCCGGCCGGGATGGTCTGTCCTCCGACGTTGATCGAGCTGTTCGTCAAGCCCAGCTTGATGTTGAGCAGGTCCAGGGCCCCTGCGGCGCGGGTTCCATCCGCCGATTGGGTTGGAGCGGTGTTCCAGGCACCGCCAATGGCGTGCGGGAACGTGTCAACGTCGATCGAGCCAAGATTCAGGTTCAGTGTGCCCTGGAGAAGGCCGAGGAGCTGCTGCACCGTCGGCTGATTGACGACGGTGTTCTGTACGGTGCCGACCACGTTGGTGACCTGATTGAGAAGCGGCGAGAGGGCGCTGATCACCTGCTGGACGGGCGCCTGCAACTGGCTGGGCAAACCGTTGACGATGTTCTGCAGCGTCTGAGAGAGAGCGTTTGGAACCGAGATCGAAGAAAGCGACTGGAGCAGGTTGTTGATTGTCAGCGGGATGTGGAGCCCGTTCTGACCGATCGTGGAAAGAGGAATGCTCTCGTTGATCACCGGAGTTGACTGCCCAGCGGCCGTGAGGACCACCGTCAGGATGTCGTCGGTTGACATCTTCAGCGTTGCGGGAACGCTTTTCTCACCGCTCGTAGTAGAGGTCAGAGTCACCGGGTCGAGGTTGCCGTTGGCGGCGTGAACGCCGATGTTGAGAGTCGCAAGCCCAAGAAGATTGATGCTGATCGGAGCGATGATGTCCGACGCCTGAGTCTGGACTCCATAGCTGCCGTCGCCGTTGGGCACCAGGGTGGTGAGCGACTTGGACTGCGAAACGGCCTGCTGGTTGTCGGTACCGGCGGTGCTGATCAGCGGAAGAGTGCTGACCCCGGTTGAGGTAAGGGTCGGCAGGCCGGTCAGGACGCTCGCGGCGGTGAGGTTGCCGAGGCCGTACGAAAGGTTTCCGGTCGGGCATGCCGTGCCCGGCCACGCGGCCTGGGCCTCTCCGACGAGTGCGGCGGCGTGCAGAAGCGGCGGGACATCAACCGGACCGACCTGATCGGTCGCGGCTGGAACGTTCGGCGGTGCTATCGCGGTTACGGGCAGCGGCAGCGCCTTCTGAACGGTCGACAAAAGCGAGCCGGCCGTGTTGGTCAGGGTGCCGAGGTCGACCTTCAGGCCGGCGCCCAGATCGAATGCCTTCACTGCCGACGCTTGTGCCGGTTGGATGATCGTGTCGAGTTCCGACTTCAGATCGGACGTCAAGCCGGCGCTAGAGGTAGACGCCGAGGACAGTCCTTGGTCGAGACTGTTCAAGCTCCCGGTAACGCCGCTCAGGGCGTTGAGAGCCGTCAGCCCGAGATGGAGTTCATCCCCAGTTGCGTAGCCGCTGAAGTTCGCCTGGCTGAACGGGACCGCCCCTGAAGGCGTCGCCGAAGCCGGTCCTGCGAATCCGAGGGAAAACGCGACGAGCGACGTCGCTCCCGCGAGCCCAGCAAACCGCCCCATTCGCTGCATCATTAGTTTGGCCTCCCCAGCCTGTGCTCAATGTCTCAAAGTGGCACGAACGGCGCAAGGATAGATGAACTGTCATCTGGGGGGAAGGGAAATGGCGGCCATTGACGGCACTTGTCGTCTATTTCTTGAGCAGAAGACGGACGAAATAAGCAAAATCGGAAGTCCCGGAGGCGCCCGTGCTTTTTTCCTCCTAGAGGCTCTTCGGCCAGACTGAGCATCGAACAGGCGAAGACGAACACAGGGAGACGTGCGATGGCAACCAGCAGCCGCAACAGTTTCGGGTCTCGGGGGGAGCTCTCGGTCGGCGGCACGACCTATGAGATCTTCCGGCTCGACGCTGTTCCCGGCGCGGCCCGTTTGCCGTACTCGCTCAAGATCCTCCTCGAAAACATGCTCCGCCACGAAGACGATCTCACCGTCTCCCGGCGGGACATAGAGGCGCTCGCGCAATGGGATCCCTCGGCCGAGCCGGACACCGAGATCGCTTTCGCGCCGGCGCGGATCCTCATGCAGGACTTCACCGGTGTGCCTGCCGTCGTAGACCTGGCCGCCATGCGGGAAGCGATGGCCGATCTTGGTGGCGATCCAGCGAAGGTGAACCCGCTGATCCCCGCGGAGCTGGTCATCGATCACTCGATCATCGCCGATGTTTACGGTGTTCCCGACGCGTTCAAGAAGAACGCGGAGCTCGAGTTCCAGCGCAATGAGGAGCGTTACCGCTTTCTGCGCTGGGGTCAGAACGCATTCGAGACTTTGAAGGTCGTACCGCCGAACACCGGTATCTGTCACCAGGTGAACTTGGAGTACTTGGCTCGGGTCGTTTTCGACGACGACGGGACGGCGTACCCGGACACGTTGCTCGGGACCGACTCGCACACAACCATGATCAATGGGCTGGGCGTGCTCGGCTGGGGA
>CAZCCS010000306.1:0-4301 GCA_964497005.1 uncultured Acidimicrobiaceae bacterium
CCCGAGGACGACTACGGCCCCGACGACGATGCCGGCAATGGCGCCGGCGTCAGGGCCGCCGGCCAAGCCAACCAAACCGAATGACCCGAGCAAGCTGGACATACCCCGAGTATCGCCGACCGGCGGCATTACCGCACGAGCGGCCCTGGCAACCCAATCTGGACAATAAGGCAATCGGCGGCGCGTCAACACCCAACGTCATGTACAGTTCCGCCCTGTAACGACGTGGCACTGATTGGGAGTAAAAGCCATAGCCTCGACGTGGCGTTTTGGAAGGCGGGAGGTTATGGTGAAATACCTGGAGTGGGAACCCGCCACCTACTCCAGGAGAGCGGCACCGAGATCCGCCGCTCGGTCCGCTCCGCTGATGGCGCCCGAAAGGGCGCCATCAGTGTCTTCGTATCACCACTGAGCACAAGGGGCCTAGCGGTTATTCGTCGATATAGGCGAGGGTCTGGCGCCTCTCTGCGGTCACAGATCGGCGACAAACCCTCCTATCGATTTAGCTAAAAGTCCAGTGCGAGCAGCACTGGTGTTTATGCCGACGGAGATATGCCGACCATCGGTGCGTTCAGCCTGGTGGCGCCCATCGACCCATAGAAGGGCGCACCGAAGCTAAAGATCCCTCCGTCGGACGCCACCAGCCAGTAGCCGCCGGTTGCGGGGTCGACTGCCATCCCCACGATCGGACTGTTCAAGCGTTGATCCCCCGCCGACCCGAAGAACACTGCGCCGGGGCCGAATGTGAAGATCCCGCCGTCCGATGCGACCAGCCAATACCCACCGTCTGGTGCCGTGGCCATGCCGACGATAGGAGCGTTGAGATGCTGCGCTCCTGTGGAACCGTAGAACGTGGCGCCGGGACCGAACGTGAAGATCCCGCCGTCCGATGCGACCAGGTAGTACCCGCCCTCGGGAGTCGCGGCCATACCGACGATCGGGGCGTTCAAGTGTTGCGCTCCCATCGACCCCCAGAAGGGAGCGTTGAAGCTGAAGACACCACCGTCGCGGGCTACCAACCAGTAGCCGCCGGTCTGTGGATCAACGGCCATCCCGACTATCGGGGCGTTGAGGTGCTGGGCCCCGGTGGAGCCGTAGAAAGTGGCGTCAGGACCGAAGGTGAAGATGCCTCCGTCTGAAGCGACCAGGTAGTAGCCGCCGCCGACGGATTCAGCCATGCCGACGATCGGGGCATTCAGATGCTGAGCTCCCGTCGATCCGTAGAACGGGGCGCCTCCGAAGGCGAAGATGCCCCCATCTGATGCGACGGTCCAGTACCCGCTCTGGACGTCGGTAAGGGTGAAGACCTGCGCCGCCACTCCTGTCGCGACCGCCTGGACGTTGAAGGTTCCGGGGTCCGGTCCTGCGAAGACGGTAGAGGAGGTCGCAACCCCCGAGCTGTCGGTATCGACGACGCACTCCATGTCCGACGGGTTCCCGCCGGAGCACGTGTCGAAGAACGCGGTAGCTCCAGAAGACGGTGCGGCAAAGGTCACCGGTGCCCCCGAAACGGGATTACCGAGGCTGTCGACCAGCTTGACGCTCAGCGTCGAGTCGAACGGGTTGAGTACCAGCATCTCCTGGCCCGAACCTGCTATCACGCTCATGCTTCCCGCCGGACCCGCGAGATTGCGGAGATTGAACGTCTGGGTCGGGAGCCCTGCGCCCGAAGCGGTGACCTGAAGCTGACCGGAGGCGGAGTTGGCCGTCATCGTGGAAGCGGTGGCTACACCGGTGCTGTCAGTATTCACGACGCATCCGCTGGGGGTGGGGTTTCCTCCGGAGCAATGGGCGAAGGTGACGCTTGGGCCAGAGGCGGGCGCGGTGAACGTCACAGCCACGTTCGGCACAGGGGTGTTGGACGCGTCCAGGACCTGCACCTGCAACGTGGACCCATATGCGGTGCCTACCCTCGTGCTCTGGTTATTGCCCGAAACGATGTTGAGTTGTGTCGGGGTCTGGGCGAGATTGGTGAGCGAGAACGAGGCGTTCGCGACGCTCGAGTCGTTGGCATCCGCTGCCGTCACTGCCGCTGTGCCTTGACTGGAGTTAGCTGTGACCGCCGACGACGTGGCCTCCCCGCTCGAGTCGGTCGTCTCGAGACAGGAGGTCGAAGTTGACCCAGGGTTGCAGTTTGCAGTGTTGAACGACACGCTCGCGCCGGAACTGGGTGCAGTAAAGCTGACCGGCACACCGCCAATCGGGTTCTGCAGGCTGTCGGTCACTCGGACCACGAGCGGGTTCGAGTATTGAGTGTTGACTACGGCGCTCTGGGGGTTACCGGAGACGATTGTGATCCTCGACGGAGGGCCGACGAGGTTGTCGAGGTTGAAGGCCCCTGTCAGATTTCCGGCTGCTGCAGAGACCTGGAATGTTCCCGGCGAACTGTTGGCCGTCACTTTGGGCGTGATGGCATTCCCGCTCGAGTCGGTCGAGACCACACAGTGAGTTCCCGAGCAGGGCGACTCGAAGGACACACTCGCGCCTTGCCCAGGTGCGGTGAAGGTCACCGCGGCACCCGATACGGGGTTGCCGAAGGCGTCGACAATGTTGACTTTCAGGGGGCTGTTGTACTCCTGTCCGACCGTCTGGCTCTGCGGTGAGCCGGACACCACGGTCAAAGTCGCTGGCGTCGACGCGGTGAGCGCGTAGTGAGGACTCGTCACCGGTCCGTTGTCCGCGGAGGTCGATTCCTGGAAGGAGTATCCACCGGCAGCAGTCGTGGGGTTGGTCACGCCGCTGATCGTCACGGTGACCAGATCGCCGGGAGCAATCGACGACGAGGACAGGCTCATGACCGCGCTATTGGATGTAGCGCTTGTCCCAGTCGATCCTGGGCCGGCTACTTCGGAAACGGCCACCGACCCGATGGTTGCGGCGTGGTTGTCGTTGACAGTCACGCTGTAATCGCTTGCTACTCCCGACAGCGCGGTGCCATTCGGCGCGACCAAGGTGACCTGGCAGTTGGCCGAGCACGATCCGTTGGCGGCAGGAAGCGCGCCGGAGGAGCTGGTGATGAAGGGGACCTGGTACGTGGCGTTGTTGTTGCCGGCGGTGGCGGGGGTCACCGTGATGTTCTGGGCGGTCAAAACCGTTGCGTTGGTCAGGTTGAAGTTCACGTGTCCCGAAACGCCAGCAGCAGTCGCTGTCGCCAGGTATGGCCCAGTCCCTGAACCGGCGGTCAGAGGTGCAGACGTGGCGACGCCCGAACTGTCGGTGGCCACGACGCACGACGTTGGCGTGCTCGGAGGGACGCAGGGACCGAAAGTCGCCGACGGCTGGCTACCTGGCAGAGCGAAGGTGACGTTCACGTTGACGATTGGGTTGCCGAACTGGTCGGTGACCAGAGCCTTCAGCGGATTCGCGAACTGGGTCGCCGGCGAGGCCGACTGGCCCGAGCCGCTGGAAACGGATGGAAGCTGGATCTGAGAGGCGGGACCGGCCGTGATCGTGTAGGCGGGACTCTGGGCCGGCGTGTTGTCAACTGATGTTTGCTCAGTGATGGAGTTGGATGAGCCAGCCACGCTCGGATTGGTGACGTTGTGGGCCGTTACCGTGACGTTTGAGCTGGCCGCAATGCCACCCCCCAGGTTGATCGTCACCTGGTTCTTCGCTCCATTGAAGCTGACAGAGCTAACCGGAACGCTGGTGTTTCCGTGCGAAGGCGGCGTCGCGTTCACCAAATAGTCGGACTGCGCTGCCGACAGGACCGTCGACGCCGGGAACGTCAGAGTGATGGTTCCCCCCGACGACGGAAGGGTTCCAGCCGACGTCAGCGTGAACGGAATGGTGTAGGTGACGGCCTGGGCGCCGGCCACGGGACTGCCCAAGATCACCGACCCTGGTATCACCTGACCCGCTGTGTTGGTGAGGAAGAAGCTCGCAACTGAGATGGTCGAGTTGTTCGGGACCGATGCGGTGACGGCGTAGGGCCCCCCCGTCGTTCCGTTTGCGGTCACAAGCGAAGTTGTCGCCATCCCGTTGGCCCCAGCTCGATCCTGCTCGGTCGCGGTGTTGTTCGCGAAGAGAGCCGAGGCGCCATTGCCAGTTTGTCCGATGTTGAAAACGATGAACTGGTTGGGAATCGAATTTCCGAAGGTGTCCTCGACGGCTGCTACAAGCGGAGACGCGAAATGCGTGCCTTTCATCGCACCCTGAGGCGTCCCGCTGACCGCTGCGACCTTCGCGGCCGCTGCGGGGCCAACGGCGTAGCTTGGGCTTTGTACCTGCGTGAGATCTGTGGACGTCAGCTCACCAATCGTGTAGCTGCTCGAAGATGCCGTCGGATTGCCGACTGAAGT
>CAZCCS010000307.1:0-4225 GCA_964497005.1 uncultured Acidimicrobiaceae bacterium
GGTTGTGCATGCCCGCCGTCCTCGTGCAGGACGCGCTGCGCTACGTCGGGTTCTCCCGCAGGAGACCCGGTACGGCGTTGATAAGCGATGCGGCCTGGGCTCTCGTCCAGTTCGGGATGCTGGGCTTGCTAGCTGGGCTTCATCTGCTAAGCGTCGACTGGGTGATCATCTGCTGGGGCGCCGGCGCGCTCGCCGGAACGGTGGCCGGAGCACTGGCGCTTTCGGTCACGAGCATCGGGTCGGCGCGGAGGTGGTTTCGCTCAACCCGCTCATACTCAGGTTGGGTACTTCCACAGCTCGGCGTCAGCCAGGCCACGGACCAAGGCTCGATATGGGTAATCGTGGCATTCTTCGGGTCAAGCGCTCTGGGCGGAATACGTTCGATGCAGATATTCGTACGTCCAGTGTTCGTGTTCATGCTGGCGGTGCAGGCGCTCCTGGTACCCAGTTTCACCGCGCGACTTATCGCCATGGGGAGAGAGGGCCTTCTGCGGCAGGTACGGCACCTGACGTTGCTGGTCGGGGGGACCGCGCTGGTGATCATGACGATCATGGTCCTGCTGGCTAGACCTCTCGCTCTGCACGTCTTCGGCCCGTCGTACGTCCACTACTCGGAGTTCCTGCTTCCATTTGCGGTGGGCTCTGTATTCCACGCTTGCGGTGTGGTCCCCAACGCCGGGTTACGGGCACTTCAAACCGGCCGAAGGATCCTCTGCGTCCAGTTGTTTGCGAGCGCTGTTTCGGTCACCGCGGTCATCTGCGCTGCACTCTTCTCGACCGTCTATGTCACGGCGTGGGCTATTGCGTCCCAGGGTGTGGCTTCTGCAGGAGCGAGTTGGTTTGCCCTAGCGACGGCCCGCGGTGTCCGCGAGCCACCGGACCCGGCCAATGCCGGGGTCCGAGCTGAAAGCCACAACCCCCTGATCGATGCCGCCGCGGGCGAGCCGGTGAGAGTTCAAAGTCGCGCAGAGCCGTTTCCCGTACTGAGCGGTCGCGAGGTCGCCTCTTGAGAGTCGTTCGCTACTACCCGAGGGCGTTGGACGGCGATGGCGGAATGACGGGCGCGGTCTGCTCGGCGGCTCAGGCCCTTTCGCTCCTGGTCGACCAGGTTTCTGTGGTCTACGACGCGGGATCCGACCGGGATCCAGGGCCTTCCACGGAAAGGCTGACCTGGCGCGCCCTGCCCCACACCGGCCTTGGAGGATTCCGCGTCCCAGTCGGCCTTGACGGACTCCTGGAGGAAGCCGATCTGCTCGTGCTGCACTCCGGGTGGACGGCCCACAACCTGGCAGCAGCACGGGCGGCAAGGCGGATGCAGGTTCCATACCTGCTCGAGCCGCGCGGGGCTTACGATCCCCACATCGTTGCCCGCCGCCGGTCGGCGAAAGCGCTGTGGTGGCGTGCCGGCGAAAGGCGCATGGTGGAGCAAGCCCTGGCCGTCCACGTTTTCTTCGGATCCGAGCGCGCGCATCTCGCCGAGCTGGGGTACTCCGGCGCGATCGTCGCCGCTCCCAACGGTGTTCGCTTGCAATCGGACTTCCACTGGGATGGTGGCAGCGGTGGATACTTGCTGTGGTTGGGACGCTTTGACCCTGAGCACAAGGGATTGGACATCCTCTTGAAAGCCATGTCCCTGCTCGGCAAACACGAACGCCCGGAGCTGCGGCTCCACGGTCCGGAATGGCGGAGCCGAAAGGGACGCGTCGTAGAAATGGTGAGAGCGATGGGCCTCCAGGAGTGGGTGCGCATCGGTGACGCCGTTTACGGCAGAGACAAGGTCGACCTCCTATCAAGAGCGAGCGGATTCGTGTACCCATCCCGCTGGGAGGCGTTTGGCAATTCCGTCGCCGAGGCGGCAGCACTTGGGGTCCCGGTGCTGACGACCGCGTATCCGCTTGGAATGTATCTCGCCGAGCGTTCTGCAGGAATAGCCAAGGAGTCCGAGCCGACAGCGTTGGCGGCGGGGATCACCGAGATCACCGGGCCCACCTCGGCTCGGCTGGGGTCAAACGCCAGACGGGTCGTGGCGGAGGAGCTCAGCTGGGAAGCGGTAGTTCGATCGTGGTTGTCTCAGGTCGAGCAGCTCTGGCGCCCGACCGTCAAGCGGGCTTCCTTCTGTATCTAATCGGCCCCGTTGCCTCTCTATGCACCCAAAGGGCACGCACGTAGACCCTTTGTATCAATCGACATCGGATCGACGGAGGCTGTGGTGGAGGACAAGGTCGTGGTCACGGGAGCAGGCGGCTTCATCGGTCACCATTTGGTGACGCGCCTCAAGGAAGAGGGCTACTGGGTCCGAGGGGTGGACCTCAAGCTCCCGGAGTACACAACCGTCGATGCTGACGAATTCGAACTACTCGACCTGCGCAGGCCCGACCATGCTCTGCAAGCCCTTCGGGGTGTGGATCACGTGTACGCGCTCGCCGCGGACATGGGCGGGATGGGGTTTATATCGGCCAACCACGCCCAGATTCTCCACAACAACTCCCTGATCAACCTGAACACAATCGAGGCTGCACGCATCATCGGCGTTTCCCGATACCTGTACAGCTCATCGGCATGCATCTACCCCGAGTACTTGCAGCAGACGAGCGACGTGAAAGGCCTTAAGGAATCCGACGCGTATCCGGCACAACCCCAAGACGCTTATGGCTGGGAGAAGCTGGTGAGCGAGCTTCTCTGCAAGTACTACGGCGACGAATACGGCATCGACACCAGGACGGTGCGCTTCCACAACATCTACGGGCCTTACGGAACCTTCGAGGGAGGGCGCGAGAAGGCGCCGGCCGCACTGTGCCGCAAGGTGGCCCTCGCCGAAGACGGAGACGACATCGAGGTTTGGGGCGACGGAGAGCAGACCCGCTCGTTCTGCTACGTGGATGACTGCGTCGAGGGAATCTATCGCCTCATGATCTCGGACCACCGGGAGCCTCTAAACCTGGGTACCGACGAGATGGTGAGCATCAACGAGCTCGCCCAACTGGTGATCGACATCAGCGGGAAGCATGACATCGGGCTGCGTCACGTGACCGGGCCGCAAGGGGTAAGGGGCCGAAACTCCGACAACTCGAGGCTCAGAGAAGTACTGTGCTGGGAACCGGCGACTAGCCTCGAAGACGGGTTGCAGCCCACCTACCGCTGGATCGATAAGCAGCTGACTGGCGGCTAGTGGGCACGGAAACGACCGAGGGACTCTCCTCGGCGTCGCCTGTCGGCCTCGGGGAACGCCTGCCGGGTCTCTGGCTTTCCCTTCTGGCACAGCTGACTTCCGCGATTCCCGACTGGTCCGCGATGAAAGGCGTCAGCTCCGCCCTAGCGGGCACAGGCGACGTCGACTCGATTGCGCCCGTGAGCGCCTGGGGCCCTGTCAAGGATATTTTCCACGGGTGGGCCAACGCAGAGGGATTGGGTCCTGTGGTCTTCTGCCCGCACGCACCGTACCTGTTGCACATCGTCGCGGTGAGCGACGCCCGGCCGGAAGTGTTCGAACTGGATGTGAACTCGAGGAAGATCTTCTTCGGAAGCACCTTGTTCCGCCCGCCGGACGTCGCCGGTCTCGCGGTGATGGACCCGCTCGGCTTTCGTCGGCTGCGGCCCGGGGCGGAAGGGGTGCTCAAGTTGATTCAGAACGGGTCGACCAGAACTGCCAAACCGATCAGAGAAGGGCTCGAGGCCAAGAAGGTTACCGAGCTTCTCGAATCCGATCCGGAGGGAGCTCACCTGTTCGCTCGGCAATTTCGCTCCGGTACATCGACGATGGTGAAGGCCGTGGACGCCGTGATCGCGGGGAAATGGGATCGTCCGTCCCTCGCGTTTGCCAAGCTGACGTGTGTGGCACGCGCACCTCGTGAGCCCGATGCTGTGGTTGCCAGGGTGCGCTTCCGTTGGCAGCGTAATCATTGCCCGGTGTTGCGCACCGTTGTTTCCGGGCACAGACGAGTGGATTCGCCGTCGACCTGGCTGCGGGAGGTCGCCCAGTACCATGAGGTTCGGTTCTAGGCCATCGCTCTGGACGGGGCCTGAGGCCGAGACGTGAACATGCACCGGCTTCGACCCTTGCTGGGGGCTCTGTCGGCACTGATTCTTCTGGCAGGGGCGATCTTCGCTCTTACCTACCCGTTCCGTGGTACGGCACCGGCAAAACAGCCCCCGGGCGCGTCCGGACGAGCACCGACTTCGTGTTCTGGTGTTGGTGTGGGGGCGGGTGCTGATTTGCAGTCGGTGG
>CAZCCS010000308.1:0-4214 GCA_964497005.1 uncultured Acidimicrobiaceae bacterium
CCGGAAAGCTGCCGCGGTCCTTCGCGGTGTGGCACAGACGCCAGACCGAGAGCGGGGGTCCATCTGGTCGGCGGTCGCGGGAGGCCTTGCCGCGTTCGACGACAGTACGGTCCTGGCGAGCGCTGATCGCGCCAGCACGTGCGCATTCAGCGCCGCGGCGCTGCTCGAAGGCCCCGACACGGTCTTCATCCTCGCGCCCAGTGATGAGGCGGTTCCGCTGGCACCGCTCGTCGTCGGCCTGGTCGAGGATATCCGGGCCGCCGCGCTGCGCAAGAGCGCATGCACCGGTGCGCTCGCGTTGCCACTTCTGCTCGCGCTGGATGAGATCGCGACCATCTGCCCGCTGCCGTCGCTTCCCCAGGTTGCAGCGGAAGGCGGCGTCCTGCAGGATCTCTCCCAGGCGGCCGCGCGCTGGGGGCGCGAGGTCGCGGACGGTCTCCTCACGCTCGCTGGCGCGAAGCTCATCCTGCCCGGTCTTGCGGACGCCGATACCCTGCACCGCATCGAGACCCTGGCCGGCAAGCACTGGGTGGAGCACACTTCCACGAGCCGGACCTACACCGGCAGCTTCTTCGGTGAGTGGAGCTCGGGGACGCACCGCGTGCTGGTCGAGGAACCGCGAGTGCCCGCCGGCGCGATTCGCCAGCTGCGACCCGGCACCGGGCTGTGCATCCCCGCCGCGTCGGCCGCCCAGTTCGTCCGCATCGTCCGGCCGGGCGATACACCGTTTGCCCGGTGGCGGAGCATGCAGCGGCCGACCATGTGACGCGCGAAAGCTCCGGTGGACGTGGCCGATTAGGCGGGCGTCGCCCGGGCCACGTACACTTTGCCGCGTGCGGCATTATCGTCGGCTCGACCGGCGCGAACACCACGCGGCTCCTTAAGCGGGCCCGGTACCGGGACACGGCAGCGGCCTGCACCTGATGGGTGGTGGGCTGTACTACGACGCGAGCCCCGCCAGTGCTAAGCCGCGATCGGGTCGCCGAGGACGACACGAAGCCCCTGGTTCGGCTTCGAAGAGCAGTGGCGTGCGTGCTTGAGCCGGATGTGCGAAACGAGACGTCCGTGGTCTCCGCAGTGACAGTGGGGCTATCCAAAGATAGGCTACTCAGCGAGTGGTTTTGACCAGTCGGTCAGTGATGGGTTGGCGCCAGGGCACGCACCCGCTTCCTCCTATCCAGCAAGGAGAATCATCGCTGTACAGGAAGGAGCGTTTTCTGTGCACGCCTTGACAACCACACCCCAAGGCCGCTTATGATTCCCGGCGCTGGTAGGCGCGTTTCGGGCGACTGACGCGCTTCCGCAAGGGGACGGGGTCCACGCCCACGATGAGGCGTGGCGCAGGGAGGATCGACATGGCGGGCGCCACCGAACAGAGCGACTCCTGTCCGCGGGCCCTCTTTCCGCCGTACCAGCCTCTTCCCAGCCAAACGCCCGGGAAGCGCCGCAACGCCGACGCGACGCTCCCGACACCACGCCCGCATTGGCAGCCCCTCGGAGGTCGCCGGATGGCATAGAAGGGAGTGCCGACGCTCGAACCCTTGCGCAGGACGACGAGCGAGGGTGAAGGGGCGAGGGCGCTGACCTCGGCATTGTCTTGCGCACGACACAGAGCCGCAAAAGTCGAATCGATCTGTCGCCTCTCTGCGTCGCACAACCTGAGGTTCCCGAAACCGCATGCGAGAGAGAGATGGACGAACATCCGGCAAAGGCCAGTCAGGCGGTAGACACGAGCCGCCCGAGGCACAGTCACGTTCGAGCGACGGCGTTCAAGCGACCAAGGCGGGGGATTTCCCGTCGCACCGCCCTTCCAATTCTCGTTCTGGCCGGCCTGCTCACGAACATGATCCCGGCACGACTGTGGGTCGCGGAGGCGACGACATCCGTCGATCGAGTAGTTGCGGCGGGACAAAACTTCTCGGTGGCACTCGCTGCCAACGGAACGGTGTGGACCTGGGGCCTGGACTACTCGGGCCAGCTCGGCAATGGGCAGAGTGGGAACCGATTCGGCTACCCGCAGACTAGCGATAGTCCGATCCAGGTCTCCGGGCTCAGTGGAATCCGGTCTGTCGCCGCCGGCAGTGATTTCACGCTGGCACTAGCCACGGATGGAACCGTGTGGGCATGGGGCGACAACGGCTCGGGGCAGATCGGTACCGGAAGCATTGGCGGGCTCTTCAGCACGCCCCAACAGATTCCAGCAGCGACCCTCAGCGCCGTCGTCGCCATCGCGGCCGGTGACGCCCAATCTCTCGCCGTCAAGTCGGACGGCACGGTGTGGGCCTGGGGGGCGAACACCTACGGCCAGTTGGGCAACGGCACGACCACCACCAGCGGTACGCCTGTGCAGGTGGCTGGCCTCAGTGGCGCTGTGAGCGTTGCCGCCGGTTCTGGAGTGAGCGGTGTGCTCAAGTCCGACGGCACCGTATGGGCGTGGGGTCTTAACAATTACGGACAGCTTGGAAACGGGACGACCATCAGCAGCAGCACGCCGGTCCCCGCCGGTGGCCTCACCGGCGTGGTCAATATCTCCGCGAATTCGACCGGCTACCATTTCGTCGCCGTCAAGTCTGATGGAACGGTGTGGTCATGGGGCGACAACCTGGGCGGCCAAATTGGCGATGGCACAACGGTGAACCGGAACAGCCCCGCCGAGTCCTATGAAGTGAGCAACGTTGTTGCTGTTGCAGGCGGCGGCGACCACTCCATCGCCCTCACAGCGGCTGGGACCGTGCTCACGTGGGGGGGACTCAGCCGCGGGTGGCTGGGAAATGGCAGCGCTCTTCAGCCCGATGTCGTCGGCACCGCCGTCCCTGGATTGTCGGGTGTCGTCGCGGTTGCTGGTGGCACGGACCACACCCTTGTCGTGAAATCCGACGGGACGGTGTGGGCCTGGGGGAACGGCGCTGACGGCGGCCTCGGGCAAGGCAACGAGTCGTCGAGTTCCACGCCACTTCAGGCCACCGGGTTGCCCGGCGTGGCGCAGCCTCCCGGCTACCCGACCCCGACGGGATCGCCCGGTCCGCCGCCGCCTCCCAGCGACGTCCCGTCGCTCGACCGAGTCACAGCGGCCGGTAGCCAGTTTTCGATGACCCTCAACTCCGACCACACCATCTCGGCGTGGGGAATGGACTACTACGGTCAGCTCGGCATTGGCCAAAGTGGCAATCGGTTTGGATACCCGGAAACGAGCGACAGCCCCGTGCAGGTGCCGGGATTCGGCGGCGTCCGCTCGGTCGCAACCGGGCTGTCGTTCACTCTTGCCCTCAAGGCCGATGGAACCGTGTGGGCTTGGGGCGACGACACCTCCGCCCAACTCGGCAATGGAGGAGGAACCGGCCACGTCTACAGCACGCCTCAGCTGGTTGACGCGGGCAACCTCAACGGAATCGTCGCGATAGCCGGGGGCGATCAGCATGCCCTCGCGCTCAAATCTGACGGATCCGTGTGGACGTGGGGCAGCAATGCCTATGGACAGCTCGGGAATGGCACTACGACGAGTAGTTCCGTTCCCGTGCAAGTAACGGGACTGTCGGGAGCCACGGTGCTCGCCGGCGGTTCCGGGTTCAGTGCCGCACTCAGGACCGATGGGACCGTCTGGATGTGGGGCGCCAACAATTACGGGCAGCTCGGCAATGGTTCCAGGAGCAACAGCAGCATACCGGTCCAGGTTACCGGGCTGACCGACGTGGTGAGCATCGCGGCCAATCCCGACAGCGAAGACATCCTCGCTCTCAAGAAGGATGGTTCCGTGTGGGGGTGGGGAGTGAATGACAGTGCGCAACTCGGCAACAGCACAATTCCAATCACCGCGACACCGATCCGGGTGGCCGGAATCGGCCACGTCGTCGCCATCGCCGCCGGTGCTTCTCGGTCGATGGCATTGACCGCAAATGGAACCGTGTTCACATGGGGTTACAACTACCTCAGATGGCTCGGCAACGGCGCCACGGCGCAGACGGTGACCGTGCCGACCGCCGTCGCGACGGTCAGCGGTGTGGCTGCCATAGCGGAAGGTCCCGACCATTTCCTGGCGGTGAAGGGAGACGGGAGCGGATGGGCATGGGGTGACGGCGTCGACGGTGCACTAGGTCAGGGGAACGAGAACTCCAGCTCCACGCCTCTACAGGTGCCTGGTCTGCCGAGTGTGGCTCAGCCGGCTGCGTATCCGACGCCGCCTGGGCTGTCGCTGGCCGACCTTCTCGGTGGAGGAA
>CAZCCS010000309.1:0-4197 GCA_964497005.1 uncultured Acidimicrobiaceae bacterium
GACCGTCACCCGGAACTCGACCTCGCTGTGCAGCTTGACCGGCACCTCGTGGGTGCCTGCGGACTTGATCGGCTCGTCGAGATGGAGCTTGCGTCGGTCCAGGTTCACCTTCGTCTGCGTCGCAACTGCCTCGACAACGTCGGCCGCCGTGACCGACCCGAACAGCCGGCCACCCGAACCGACACGCGCCGGGATCCGGATGACCATCGGTACGAGTGTCCGTGCGACCAGCTCGGCCGCCTCGCGGTCCTTGGCATCCTTCAGGTCCCGGGCCCTTCGCATGGCGTTCGCCTGCGCGGTTACACCGTTGGTGGCGACGATGGCATGGCCCTTGGGAAGCAGGTAGTTCCGGGCGAACCCGTCGGCCACGTCCACTATGTCGCCGCGCTTGCCGACGTGGTCGACGTCGGAACGTAGGACGACGCGCATCTAAACCCCACTCTCCTCGAACTGGGGGGTCTCGGACGCCTCGGTAGCTTCGTCCTCGTCCGCACCGTCCTCGAATTCGGACCCGATATCCAGGTCACCCCTCTCGGTCTGGTCTCCGGCGATCTCGCTGAAGTCTTCCCGGCGCCCCCCACGGGAGGGCCGGCCCGGCCCCCGTTCGTTAACGGTTCGCTGGGTGTAAGGCAGGAGTGCGAGCTCACGAGCTGTCTTGATGGCGACCTGCACGTCGCGCTGGTGCTGCGCGCAGTTGCCGGTGACCCTGCGAGCCCGGATCTTGCCCCGGTCGCTCATGAAGCGCCGGAGCAGGTTGACGTCTTTATAGTCAACCCACTCGACGTGCTCCTTGCAGAAGATGCAGACCTTCTTCTTGCCGCGCGGCCGGTTGTCCTTGACGGTCCTCTTCGTGCCGCGATCCCTGTCGTTGTTCCTTGCCATGCCTTAGAAGGGCTCCTCTTCGTACTGGTACTCGGCACCGCCAGGGGCCTCGTTCTGTACAGCGCGCCCGCCGCCGCCGCTTGCGCCGTAGGAGGAGGAGGAGTTGCTGTTCGAGTTGCCCTCCGGGCCGCGGCGCTCGTTCTTGCTGATGATCGCGGTAGCCCAGCGGAGGCTCGGCGCGACCTCGTCAGCGGTGATCTCGATCTTCGAACGGCGTTCCCGTTCCGATGTCTCCCAGCTGCGCTGATCCAGCCGCCCGGTCACGAGGACTCGGGTGCCCTTCGACAAAGACTGGGCCGCGTTCTCCGCAAGCTGTCCCCAGCAAACCACGTCGAAGAAGGACGTGGCCTCTTCCCACTCCTGGTTCTGACGGTTCTGCCAGCGGCGGTTTACCGCGACGCCGAAGGTCGCAGTGGCCTGCCCTGAGGGCGTGAACCGCAACTCGGGGTCGCGGGTGAGGTTGCCGACAACGCTTACGTGGTTTCCGTTCGACATGGTTAGTTCGCTCCGTTCGCATTGGTTTCCGCCGATGCGCCGTTGCCGGAGGGCCCTGTAGGTCTCGAAAGGGCTTTCCCGACAGCCTTTTCAGGCAAACGGATCACTTTGTGGCGGATGACTTCGTCTGCGAGGGCGAGCACCCGTTCAACGCTGTCGACGGCAGGCGGCTCAGCGGTGGCTTCCAGGAGGACGTAGTAGCCCTCGCTGCGGTGGTGCACCTCATAGGCGAAGCGTCGCTTCCCCCAGCGGTCCACCTTGTCCACCGTCCCACCATTGCTGGTGATGGCCTGAGTTGCCCGGTCGACGATGTTGCGGATGTCGTCCTCTTCAAGCCCAGCGTCGAGGATGACCATGACTTCGTAATGCCGCATCGCGGCTAACCACCTCCCTATGGACCCGGCCTTGGCTCGGGGCTCCGGGCGATCCGGAGCAGGGTCTTGTTTTGAAGACAGGTCATGGTACTCGACCTCGGCGATACTGGCCCGGCGGCGCTAAAAGGGCGGAAGCTGCGCTGCTCCAGCCCGGCTCCCCCAGGGCGATAGGCGCATCCTCGCACGCCGGTGTGACAATAACCCGGTGCGACTGGACCGACTGGACCGGCAGCTCCTCGACGACCCGCCGGCCTGGCTGATCCGCCGGCTGATCCAATCAGCCTGGGCCCTCGCGGCTCTTGGCGTCTTCGCGTTCCTCATCGTGGGCGCCAATCGGCCCGCCAACCCCTACCTTGTCCCGACCAACGGCCGGGTGTCGACCAAGGCTCTCTCCGGATTCGGGGCGACGTTCGTGACGGTTTCCGCCGGCAGCGGGCTTCACGCTCCCAGACGAACGTCCTGCATGCTGCTCGCCACGACGACGGCACAACAGCAGCGAGGACTGATGAACCAGACCTCTCTGCACGGGTTCGCCGGGATGGTCTTCCAGTTCGACCACCCGGTCGAGGTTGCGTTCTATATGCAGGACACCTTGATGCCGCTGTCGATCGCCTGGTTCCGCGCCGACGGGACGTTTTTGTCCTCGACGAATATGGAGCCCTGCCCGCGAGCCGAGGTCGTATGCCCGACCTATAGCGCCGGCGCCCCTTACCAACTGGCGATCGAAGCGCCGAAGGGATCCCTCACGTCTCTCGGCATCGGGCCGGGATCCTCGGTCCAGTTGGGCGGCCCCTGCGCCAGTTGATGCAGAACTCGCCAAGGTTGGCCAGGCCAGGCCCGGCCCGGCCCGCCGGCGTAGGCCGCTAGTACAGCGATATCGCCGGCGAGAGCCCCGAGTTCAGTTCCCCGGCCATGTCCGAGCTGAGATGGTACGTCTCCTCTTCCCCGGGAAAACGACCCGCCCTCACGTCCGCAGCCCACGCCGCCAATCCGGTCACCGCGTCCGCCTTCAGAGCGGCATAACGCCGGACGAACTTCGGCGCCGGCCGGTCGTCCAGCCCCAGCACGTCATGGAAGACCAGCACCTGCCCGTCGCAGTGAAGGCCTGCGCCGATGCCGATCGTCGGCACGCCGACCGACTCCGTCACCAGTTGGGCGACCACGTCCGGGATCCCCTCCAACACGATCGAAAAGCACCCGGCGTCCTCCAACGCCCGCGCATCTTCCACCAACACCCGGGCGGCTTCCAGGTTCTTTCCCTGTACCCGGAACCCGCCCATCGCGTGGAACGACTGCGGCGTGAGACCGAGATGCCCCATCACCGGGATCTCGGCGTCGACGATCGCCTCGATCGCCGGGACCCGCTTGCGCCCGCCTTCGAGCTTCACTGCCTGCGCACCCGCTCGCACCAACGTGGCGGCGTTGCGGACCGCGTCGGCCGACCCGGTGTGAAAGCTCATCCAAGGCATGTCGGCTACCACCATCGGCTGCGGCTTCGCACGTGCGACCGCCGCCACGTGGTGGGCCATGTCGTCGACGGTCACTTGAAGTGTGTCGTCGTAACCGAGGACGACCATCGCCAAAGAGTCCCCGACGAGGATCAGGTCGACGCCGGCCGCGTCGGCGACCCGCGCGGTCGGCGCGTCGTAAGCGGTCACCATCACCAAGGGCTCGCCGGCGCCTTTGCGCGCGCGTATGGAAGGCGCGGTCTGCTTGGTAGCCATCGTCGGTACCTCCTTTGTCCGTCCAGCGCCACACGGCTGCCGGCGGGTGTTGCCCGGATGTTACTACCCGCCGATCGTGGTGCTACTGGTAGGACGGGTGGATGGCGGGGATGTGCTCGGTGGCGATGTGGACGGTGGCGTCGACTGAGGGGTGCTTGGACCGGGGCTGGTTCCCGGCGTCTGGCCGGGGCTCCCCCCAGCGACCGTCGTGGGCGTCGAACCAGGCGTAGTCGTTGCAGGCGCACCGGCTGGAGGCAACGTGGCGCCTGTACCGCCGCCCAGGGGGAATTGCAGTGTCGCCGGCGAAGGCGGGGTGAGGATCTTGCCAGTGAAGGTCGAGACGTTCGGGAAGGTCCCCCGGTACTGCGGCATTGTCGCCAGCACCGAACCCATATATGCGTGCCACAACTCGGCGGGGATGGTCCCGCCCTGGATGCTGGAGTAACCGCGGAAGTTCACCATCGGCTTGATGTTGTCCGCGTATCCCATCCACACCGCCGTCGTCAGGTTTGGCGTGAACCCAATGAACCATGCGTCGCTCGAATGCTCGGTCGTGCCGGTCTTTCCCGCCGTTGTCGATCCGGCAATCCCCGCAGCGGTGCCGGTCCCCTTGAGCACCACTTGCTGAAGCACGAAATCCAGCTGCGCCGCCTGGGACGGAGTCAACACCACCCGGCTCTGCGGCTGGACCGGCAACGGCAACGGCGAACCGTCCGCTTTGC
>CAZCCS010000310.1:0-4196 GCA_964497005.1 uncultured Acidimicrobiaceae bacterium
GCCCGATCCGGGGACCCGACGAGAAAGGAGCGGTGGGCTCCACAACTAGGTGCGACGGGCAACTAGAGGCAAGGGCGACCGGATGTACGGCGCCGTCGAGTCAGGGGGGATTTGATTGCCGACGGGAGGCGCTTCCAAGCGACAGCGCGACGAGACGCTGGCTGGTGTGAACGATCCGTTCGCACGCAACGCTCTTCGCGCGGCGTACCACCTTCGCCGGTTCGCGGTCATCTACGTATGTGGCGGCATGATCGCCTTGGCCCTGGCGCTCCTGCCGACCGTTGCCAACAACAGCAAAGTGGTGGCTGGTGCGGGTGCAACCGGAGGCAGCCCTTACGGCTCGACAGGCGGCACCAACGGTTCGTCGAGTTCCAACACGGTCGCGGCAACCGCAAATACCGCCGGCGCCGGCTCCTCGGGCTCGGGCGCGGCCGGCTCGACCGGCAACGCTCAAGCCGCGGCCACGACCGGCGGCGCATCAGGTCCCGCTTTGGGGAGCAGTGGGGGCCAAGTCGGTGCGGGAACGACGGTGGGAGGCGTAGCTTGCGCCCCCGGCGTCAGACAGATCCCGTTCTCCGAATACGCGGCCCCGTGCGTGAGCCGGTGGTCGGGCAACAACAACGGCGCCACGTGGAACGGGATCACGGGGAACACCATCACTATCGCCATCCGGCACACCGCCGACTCCACCGGCGCCAATTCTGTTGCCACGCAGGCTGAGATCGAGGCGGCCGGCGGTGTCCAGTACAGCACCCTGGAGCAGTACACCCAGCAGCTCGTGGCTTACTTCAACAAGACGTTCGAGCTGTATGGCCGCCAGGTGAAGCTCGTCGACTTCAACGGGCAGGGCAACTACACCAACGAGGAGTTGGACCAGGACCAGGCCGGAGCCTGCGCCGACGCCGACGCGATCGCGACATCGGTCCACGCGTTCGGCGTCATCGACTTCGAAGGCAACTTCGAACCGGGGCCGTTCGCGGAGTGCGCCCAGCGTTACAAGCTGTACGTGCCGGAGGGTGCCCCCTACTTCCCCGAGTCGTTTTACCAACAGCTCAACCCCTACGTCTGGGGAGTCACCATGAACTGCACGCTGATCTCGCAGGAGTACGCGGAGTTCGCCGGCAAGCAGCTGTTCCCGTTCAACGCCAAGTGGGCGGGCTCGGACGGGGTGGTCAACCTCGCCTCGATGCCGCGCAAGATCGCCACCTACATCCCCAACAATGCCGGTTACCAGGACTGCGCGACGTACGCGAAGCAGCTCCTCCAGCAGAAGTACGCGGTCAGCTCCAGCCGGATGGACCAGTACAACTACGCCCTGGACATATCCACCTTCCCACAGGATGCGCAGCGGGCGGTGGTCCAGTTCTCCGCCAACGACGACACGAGCGTCCTGCTCGCATGCGACCCGATCTCGCCGATATTCCTCACCCAGGACGCGGTCCAGCAGAACTACTACCCCGAATGGGTGCTCGAGGGTGTCGCCCTGACCGACTCGGACAACTTCGCCCAGCTGTGGGATCAGCAGTCGATCAACGGCCACCTCGCCGGGATGTCCCAGGCAGGCGACACGGCTGCTCTGCTGAGCCCCAACGGCGAGGCGGGCCGGGTGCTCACCGCCGCGGGTGTCCCGGTCAACCCGTCGGCGGTGGTCGACTACTACGAGCTCCTTCCGCTGTTCGACCAACTGCAGGCCGCCGGCCCGACTCTTACCCCGGCGAACATCGCGGCCGGATCAGCCGGCTTGCCGGCCGGTGGAAGTGACAACAGCCCGGAGGGTCCGTGGTACATGGGCTCCGGTCACACGCTGATCCGGGGTTCCCGTGAGGTCTTCTGGAACGGCAGCGGTCACTCCCAGGCAGACGGCAAGACCGGCACGTACGTGTCCGTCTACGGCGGAAGGTTCTTCCAGCCGGGCGAGTTCCCGAGCGGTCAGCCGCCGTTCTATCCGTGAGCGTCCTCCCAGTCACCGTTGGGAGAGCACCGAAGCTGCCGGCGGCTGCTCGGCCTGTCGCGTGGGCAGCCATCGCATTTGCGGTGTGGGCCGTTCTCGCACGGGTACTGCCGCACGGAGCACCCGTAGGCATCATCCTCGCCGGCGCTGTCTTCGGCGGGATCAACTCGCTCGTCGCGATATCGATCGTGCTGGTCTACAAGGCCAACCGGGTTATCAACTTCGCCGCCGCCGAGTTCGGCGCGGTTGCCGCCGTCATCGCGATCGAGTTGCACATCAGGGTCCATCTCAATTACTTCCTGTCGGTAGGTGCCGGCCTCTTGCTCGCAGCCGTACTCGGCGCCGTCACCGAAGTTGTAATCCTCCGGCGATTCGCCAAAGCGCCGAGGCTGATCGTTGCGGTAGCCACCATCGGACTCGCCCAGTTGCTCAACGGCGTCTCGGTCATCATTCCGACCGAGTGGAGTCACTACGGGAACTCGGGGACGTTCACCACACCGTTCAACGTCCATTTCATGCTCCACCCAGTGCTGTTCAACGGCAACTACGTGGCCGCGATCGTGGTAGTCCCCGTGGTGCTCATTCTCCTGGCGTGGTTCCTCCGCGGGACCAGCTACGGGACGGCCATCCGCGCCGCCGCCGACAACGGCGACCGAGCACGCCTTATGGGCGTTCCCGTTGCAAGGCTTTCCACCGTTGTGTGGGCGATGACCGGCATCCTTTCGGCGCTTGCGGTGCTCCTGAGGGTTCCGATCCTCGGCTTCGAATCGTTCGCCAGCGTCTCGGGCGGCGGTACCGACCTCCTGCTGCAGACCCTGACTGCTGCGGTCATCGCAAGCATGACCAGCATCCCGGTGGCGCTCACCGCAGCGATCGGTCTAGGTATCTCCGAGCAACTAGGCGCGTGGACCTTCCAGAACTCGACTTTCGTCGACGCAATGCTGCTCGGCGTCGTGCTGGTCACCCTCGTCCTTCGTCGTGACCGCCTCACCCGCGCAACCGAGACAGGCATAGGCAACTGGCAGGCGATCCGGCCGGTGCGCCCGATCCCCGCCGAGCTCGCGGGGCTTTGGGAAGTACGGATGGGGCGATCGGCCATCCGCCTCGGACTCCTGGCGTTCGCAGTGGTCCTTCCGTTTCTCATCACCCCTGCCCGGTCCCAACTCGCCTCGCTCGTCCTCATCTATGCGATCGTCGCCGTCTCGCTAGTTGTGCTCACCGGATGGGCCGGACACATATCTCTCGGCCAGGTGGCTCTGATGGGCTTCGGCGGTGCGGTCACCGGCAACCTGTTCGCCAACCACGGCTGGGACCTGTTCTTCTCCCTGGCGGCCGCGTGTGCGGTGTCGGGGTGCCTCGCCCTGCTGATTGGGATCCCGGCTCTTCGGATCAGTGGCCCGTACCTGGCCGTCGTCACCCTCGCGTTCGCGGTTACTTCGGCCAACTACTTCCTGGTCCCCCGCTACTTCCATTGGCTCGACCCGAGTTCGTCGATCCAACGTGCGCCGCTGTTCGGACGGATCGCGATCTCCTCTGACCGGCAGATGTACTACGTGTGCCTGGTCGCGCTCGTGCTGGTTCTGGTGGCCGTTCGGACCCTGAGGGCCAGCCACCCGGGACGGGCGATCCTCGCGGCGAAGGAGAACCGCCTGGCCACCCAGTCCATCGGCCTCAGCACCACCCGTCTCAATCTCGTCGCCTTCGCTCTATCGGGGATGATCGCCGGCCTCGCAGGTGGCCTCTTCGTGGTCCAGCAACAAGCCTTCAACTTCAGCGCGTTCGATGCCTACAGCGGCCTGCTCTTTTTCACCATGGTCGTCATCGGAGGGCTGGGCTCAATCCCCGGCGCGGTGCTCGGGGCCATCTACGTCTACGGCTCGATCTATCTCCTGAAGCCCGGGTTCCAGTTCCTGGCCACAGGCGCCGGCCTCCTCGTCCTCCTGATGTTCCTTCCCGGGGGCTTGGGGGAGTTGGTGTTCCGCATCCGCGATCGGTTGCTGCGCGTCGTGGCCGATCGCCGGCGGATGTTGGTGCCGAGCCTGATCGCTGACCGACGTGAAGCCGAGCCAACCGAAGCGAAGGTGCACGAAGACGTCACTTCGTTGATCACCGGAGGACTGGCCGGAGAGGCAGCGAAGTGATGGCGGCACGCCCGACTGTTGGCGAACGGTGGGCGAGCCTCCGCAGAGCGACCGACCCCGTCGGTCTTCTCCCCATCGCGGTTCTCATCGGGCTGTCCAGCGTC
>CAZCCS010000311.1:0-4183 GCA_964497005.1 uncultured Acidimicrobiaceae bacterium
GGAGGGGTTCCTGTCGTTGTTCGGGACGAAGCTCGTCCTTCCAGGGATCGGCGACCTGTCGACGTTGGAGCTGGTTTCCAAGCTGGGAGGCGAGATCGACATCCCGACCCGGAGCGTGAGCCGCGGGTCGCCCTGGGGTCCCGGGCTGGGCGCCGCGACCGTGACGTGGTCGACCACCCGGCAGAGAAGGATCCCTCCCGAGGCGGTCAACCAGTTGCCGAGGGGCAGCGCTCTGCTCCTCGCCGGGTCCCGGCCGCCGGAGGGAGTGGCGCTGCCTCCGTGGTGGGCGCTGGAGCCGTTCGCTCAGGCGGCGCGCACGGCCGTCGAGCTGCGCGCCGAGCCGCGACGGGCGGAGGTTCGTACACTCGACCGGTGAGACGAGCGGCGCTTCCACCGATCAGCCTGGTGGGCGCCGGCGCCGTCGCTGTCCAGTTCGGCGCGGCCTTCGCCACCCACCTCTTTAACCGGGTCGGCCCGCTCGGTGCGGTGACCCTCCGTCTGGTCATTGCCGCGCTTGTGCTTCTGGCGCTTCCCCGGCTCGGTAGGCCCGCTTCAACTCCGACCAGAAACGACATCGCAATCGCCGTGGCGTTCGGTCTTGTGCTCGCGGGGATGAACCTGAGCTTCTACGAATCGATCGCCCGGATCCCCCTCGGACCAGCGGTGACGGTTGAGTTCTGCGGCCCGCTTCTCGTCGCGCTGGTCGGTTCGCGCAGGTGGTCGGACGGGCTGTGGGCGGCGATGGCGGGCATAGGAGTCGCTCTGCTCGCGTCGGGCACAGGTCGGGACCTCGATCCAGGAGGGGTGGCGCTCGCGGGTCTCGCTGGTGCGTTCTGGGTCGGCTACATCCTGCTCAGCAAGCAGACCGGACGTAGGTTCGACGCCCAACGCGGACTGACCATCGCAATGGTGACAGGCGCGTTGGCCGTGCTGCCGGCGGGACTCGTGCAGGGCGGCGGCCGTCTTTTTTCCTGGTACGTACTTGGGCTCGGCGCGGGGGTCGCGCTGCTGTCATCTGTCATTCCGTACTCGCTCGAGTTGCTCGCCCTCCGCCGGGTGACTCCGAGGGCCTTCGGCGTCATGCTCAGCCTCGACCCTGCGGTCGCCGCGCTCGCCGGGTTGGTGGTGTTGGGGCAGCGGCCGGGGGAAAGGGAGCTAGCCGCAATGGCGCTTGTGGTCCTTGCGAACGTGGGGAACTCGATCGCCGGGCGCCCAACTGTCACGGCCGCACCGTGACACCTGCAGCGTAGGGCAGGAGACTTAGGGGAGCAGAGCGGCGCCGGCGCACACGACCGCGACCGTGAGGAAGGCGAACAGGTCCCGCTTACCTGGCTTGACCGTGTCGGCCGCGATCAATCCGGTGCCGCCTCGCGCGGTGATCGCTTCGGAAAGCTCGCCGGCGCGACGCACCGACACCGCCAGAGCGGCAACGAGGACGTCGATCAGCTCCTCGAGCCATCGTTCCAGCCTGGACCGATCCTCACGGGGAGGCGGAGGCGGGCGGAGCTTCCGCGCAGCGAGAAGAACCCGCAGTTCTCCGACCAGCAATGGGAGGCTCCGAACGCAGAGCGCAACAGCGACCGCGAACTCGTCGACCGGCACGCGCACCCGGCGGAGAGGCGACATCAGGCGAGCGACCGCCGGGGCGATTTCCCCGAGAGGAGTCGTCCAGCCAACCATCGCTGCTGCGAGCAGCAGCACAATGCCGACCGAGACGAAGCGCACGTACGCGTCGAGCCCACCGAAGCCGAGCGTGGCGCCGGCGATGGTGAGATGCGGCGATCCGCCCGATAGGGACGCCAGACCGCCGGTGATCGCGATGACGATCCAGAACCAGAACGGGGGCCGGGGCAACGCTCCTTTCGGGATTCGAGCGATCAGTCCCGCGGTCAGCAGGAGGCAGGTGACCAGCCCGAGGGCGCCCCATGACGGGTAGTACGAGAGGACGACGCTGAGTCCGGCAACGGCGACCAGCTTCGTGCCCGCCCACAACCGGTGTATGGGTGTGTCGCCGGGGATCTCCCGAAGGAGGATGATGCGCGGCGGGCGCCGTTCGGAGTCGCGGGTGTAGGGGGTGCGGGAGTCTGTTTTCAGCATGAGGCCGCCTCGCGAGACCCGTCGAAAACAACCCGCCCGTCGTCCAACCGAACCACCCGATCGCACACCCGCTCCATGCCCTCGAGGTCGTGGGAGATCACCACGACTGTGAGGCCCTGCTCGTAACGCAGCCGGGCGAGCAGGTCGACGAGGAATTCCCGTCCAGGCGCGTCGAGCCCGGCGAGCGGCTCGTCGAGCACGATGACCGACGGCCGATTGGACAGGATGCCGGCGAGCGCCACCCGCTGCTGCTCGCCGCCGGAAAGCTGGTCGATGCTCCGCTCAGCGAAGCTCTCCGGGTCGAGGCCAACCTCGGCGAGAGCGGCAGCCGCGGCATCGTCGTCGGGCGCGCCGGCGGCGCGGAGGTCCTCTTTGACCGTCGCCCGCTGCAGTTGCAGCCGGGCGTGCTGGAACGCGAGCCCGACCGCGCCGACCTGCTGGTGGATGGGCCGGCCGCCGAGCAGGCACGCGCCCCTCGATGGCTGCAGGACGCCGGCGAGGATCCAGGCGAGCGTGGATTTTCCCGACCCGTTGCTTCCGACGACGAGCAGCCCGTCGTGAGGTCTTACGGTCAGGTCGACATCGACCAGGGCGCGGTGCGCCCAGGGGCTACCGGCGCCGTATGTGTGTGACACCCCGAGAAGCTCGAGCGTCCTGGCGACTTCGACGGATCCGTTCGTGCTGGATCCGTCGCCGTTCGGGACCGACAGGTAGCTCGGCGTGCCATTATCCGCGGGTCCGTCGTTCGAAGCGGCGAGGCGTCCAGACCTGAGGCGGTATGTCCTGTCGGATTCGGCGGTCTCCTCCAAACGATGGGTCACGTGCACCACCGTCATCCCGTGAGACCTGGGAAGGCGGGCAAGGAGCGAGGTCAGCTGCAGCCTTCCTTCGAAGTCGACCATCGCGGTGGACTCATCCGAGATCAGCAGCTGCGGTCGTCGCGCCAACGCCGCGGCGACAGCGAGCCTCTGAAGCTCTCCCCCCGACAAGGTCGAGGTGTCGCGCGCTTCCATCCCGTCGAGCCCGACAGCCCGGAGCAGCGCGGCCACGTCGACATCGCTTGCGTCGCGCAACCCCCACACCACGTCGTCGGCCACTCGCACGCCGAGGATCTGGGTTTCGGGGTGCTGCATGATCATCGCCGTGCCTCCGCGGCGGCCGAGTCCCGCGTCCCCGGCACGCAGGATCTCACCCGATGTCGGCGGCCGGCCGGCGAGCAGCCGGGCGAGGGTTGACTTGCCGGATCCGTTGTTTCCCACCAGCGCCACGAACTCGCCGGCGCCGATCTCCAACGAGAGTCCGGTCAAGGCGTCCGAAGTGGAACCGGGGTACCTGTATCCGACACCTTCCAAGGCGACCGGCACTGGGACCGGCGCCGGCGGTGCCGACCCGTTTGCCGTTTCGGTGAACGCGTTAGGAAGGGTGTCCAGGCGATCGACTGCCTTCACCCACTTCAGACGTTCGAGGACGGGCCCGAGGAGCACCCACGCCAAAACGGTGAACCACAGGGTCGCCGCAATGACGAGCACCCCGACCGTGATCCACCAGTCCCGGATCATGGCTGCGACGAACCGGTCGAGGTCGTGGATGATGTTCGGCGGCACGCCCAAGCCGTTCAAGATCCTCGCCACACCCTTCCACGTGTTGTGGATCTGCTGGAGGGTGAGCTTCCGGATCGATGAGAAAGCCGCGAGGAGTCCGATGGTGATCAGCGCCAGGACCGGAGCGATCAGCGCCACGACCGAGAACACTCTTACGAACGACCAGTGCCGGCGCAGCCCGGTCCCGACCAGGCCGCCGACGATGGCGCACTCCACGACGTTGGACACCGTCCCGGTGCCGGCAACCAGGAACGTAATGGTGGCCGCCGCGAACGCCGAAGCCGCCAGTGCCCGGAAGCGGTGGCGGTGTGACACAACACCGAGAGGCACGACCGACAGTGCGGCCACCGGCCCGAGGTGGGGCAGGAACCAGCCGATCACCGTCAGCGCGACTGTCACGCCCGCCATCACGGAGGCCGTGGCCAGCTCGATCGGCCGCAGGGGCCCAGTGGCGCGCGTCTCCTCCGGCACCGTTCCAGAGTGCC
>CAZCCS010000312.1:0-368 GCA_964497005.1 uncultured Acidimicrobiaceae bacterium
GACCGGGCTTGCGCGCCGCGATCCCCGTCAACCAGGACTGGTCGCTGTGGCGAGGGCCGCCCGGTCCGTACTCGATCAGCAGACGCGGACCCCGATGGAGGATGTTGAAGCCGCTCATCCGGATCAACTTCTCCATGCCGGCGCTGTTGAGCAGCCACCACTGATCGGGATAGGGATGGAACGTGGCGGCCGAGTACTTCGCCGCGACGATCTCGAGGGTCGGATCTATTGCCTCGACCAGCACGAGTTGGCCTCTGCACACAGACCGGATGCTTTCCAGGGCCCGGGATGGGTCACGCAGGTGAAGCAGGATGGACCCGCAGAACACCACATCGAACTCGCCGTCCTGTGCTGGGTCGAGATCGTAT
>CAZCCS010000312.1:378-4180 GCA_964497005.1 uncultured Acidimicrobiaceae bacterium
GACCGACTCTTCCTTGTGACCGCGGAACCCAACGCCTCCTTGGCCTTGCTGAAGCCCGGCCCTCGACCCGTGCCCCATTCCCTGATGAGCTCTGGCCCTCGTTCCTTCATGTCGAACACGAAGTCGAGCTGTTCCGGGTCGTCGACGTCTATGGCCACGACCTCCGAGGCACCCAACCGCTCCATCTGGAACGACCAGAAGCCATCGAAGGTCCCCACGTCCAGACAGCGACCACTTTTGAGCGTCGCCGGCCAAGGAATGAGGTCCACCACCGGCCGAGTGTCGTACCAGCCCGGGGTGGTGGAGCCGTCAGGAAGGTCGATCGTGTGGTACCAGGTTCCGTCTCTTGGCGGCACGGCCGAGGATCGTAGCCTCGGACCGATCGAGCCCTTGGGACCGGCGCTCCCACCGGACCGCTGAGAATGCGCGGGCCGCAGCAGCCGACTGCTGGGTCGGCTCAGCAACGCCCGCGGCAGGGCGGTAGATTCTGCGAGCACGTACCCTCAGGGAAGCGAAGCAGAACGAATCGGGGCCGGCGAAGATCCGGCTGACACTCGCTCCACGGTCGCGGTTGTAGTGCCCACCCGCCGCCGGATCGCCGAGATCGAACGCCTTCTGACCGCGCTGGAAGAGCAGACCCTCCCGTCGGGCGAATTCGAAGTGGTGCTCGTCGACGATGGCTCGGGACCAGATTTGGCGGAGCAAATCGACGACATGGCGGAGCGGAGCTCCCTCGATATCCGGGTGCTTCACCATGCGAGAAGCCGCGGCCCGGCCACGGCCCGGAACGCCGGGTGGAGGTTAACGAGCGCGGCCCTCATCGCTTTTACCGACGACGACTGCCGGCCTCGTCCGACCTGGCTGTCCCAGGGTCTCAAGGCGTTCGACCAGGCAGACATCGGGGTGGTCCAAGGCCGCACCCTTCGACCCGGAGACAGTGACGCCTATCGCTACAGCCCGTTCACCGCCGTGAGAGAGGTCCTCGAACCTAGCCCGTGGTTCGAGGGTTGCAACATCTTCTACCGTCGGGAGGCCCTCGAGGATGCCGGCGGCTTCGACGAGGGGGCCGGCACCTATGGAGAGGACACAAACCTGGGTTGGGCGGTGCTCGAACGAGGATGGATCCGCGGGTGGGCCGAGGACGCAATCGTCGAACATGATCTCAGCGAGCGTCCCTGGTCGTGGCACCTCTGGTTCCACTGGCGGGAGTCGAACATTGTCACGTTGGCGGCCCGACATCCTGCTGTGCGCCGGTCCTTCTGGCGACCTTGGGCAGTTAAGCGGGAAAACGCCCTCTTCGCCGCTGCCGTGCTCGGCGTACTCCTCTCGCCACGTCACCGCCTCGCCATAGCCCTCACTGGCCCCTACCTTGCCTGGCTCGCCCCTGGCCGGAAGGTCGGGGCGGCTGGGGCCGCGTTGCAGGTGTCGGCGCACGCCGCATCCCTTGCCGGGAAGTTGGTCGCGAGCGCGCGGGAACGTTCGTTCCTTCTGTGACCGACGGGTTTGCCTAAGGTCGGGTCCCGTGGAAGTCGACGGCGTCCGGGACCGGGTGGATCGCTGGATGGTCGCGCTCGGCGAGCGCAGTTCGCGCCGCCTCCGGCCGGCCTTCCCGTACAGCATCCGCTTGGACCATCCCGCCACCGCCGATCTGAGGCCCCGGTATGGCTCCGGGCGTCCGCCCCATCCGAGGCTCCAGTCCCTTCTCGATTCGGGTAAAGAACGGTACGGGTCGGAGCTCAAGAGCTTCGGCGCTTACTTCGAGGAACTAGCCGCCTTCTCGCTTACTGACGAACGGTCATCGGAGCCTTGCTGGATCCACCCGTGGCTGATCGGGCTCGACACGGTGTCGCTCTACTCATACACGCGGATCCGTCGACCGGCGCGCTACGTGGAGGTGGGCAGCGGACAGTCCACGAAGGTCGTGGCCCGAGCCCGGCGAGACAGCGGCGCTGGTACCCGGATCACGTCGATCGACCCGCTGCCCCGGAGCGAGGTCGACCGCCTATGCGACGATCCGGTACGTGTTCCTTTAGAACAGGTGGACATCGACACATGCTTCGGCGGATTGAAGGCCGGCGACATGGTCTTCTTCGATGGATCTCACCGCGTCCTTCCGAACTCCGACTGCGTTGCGTTCTTTCTCGACGTCCTCCCCGCTCTGCCGCCGGGGGTGCTAGTTGGCATCCACGACGTCTACCTGCCTGAGGACTACCCCCAAGGCTTCCTCGAAATGTGGTGGTCGGAGCAGTATCTTCTCGCTGCACTGCTGGTCGCCGGGGCGCCCTCCCTCGAAGTGGTGCTGCCGACCTTCTATGCCACTGGCCGCCCGGAACTGGCCTCGCTGCTCGATCCGCTCTTCTGCCGACCGGATCTTCAGGCGGTCAACCGGCGCGGATCGCTCTTTTGGCTTCAGACCCGCGACCCGAACGACCTTCCCTAGCCGGACCCCATTTGGCCCCGCAGCCAGGGAGGCGATCCGTCACGGCAAAGGGAGCTCAACCGGAGGGCGTCCTTGTAGGTGTCCATCGACGCCCAGAAACCGTTATGGCGGTAAGCGAAAAGCAGCCCGGAAGCGGCCAAGCCCGGCAGGACCTCCTGTTCGAGATCGTTACCGTGCCAGTGGTCGAACGCCGAAGGTTCGAACACCAAAAAGCCGGCGTTGATCCAGTGATCCCATAGAACGGGCTTCTCCCGAAAGGACCCCACCCGACCGTCGTCGTCGAAGTCAACCGTTCCGTATGGCGACGGGAGCGGGACCGTGGTCAGTGTGGCAACCGCCCCGCTACGGGTGTGCTGCTCGATCAAGCGGTCGACGTTGACGTCACCGACCCCGTCGCCGTAGGTGACCATGAAGCGGTCGCTCAAGCAGGGCCGACACTGCTCCACTCGCGCACCGGTACCCGTGTCTGCGCCCGTGTCGACGAGCGTGACGTCCCAGTCGTCGGGAAGCTCCTTGGCGTAGCGGGCGATCTGATCACCGAGGTATCCGGTGGCCAGCACGAAATCGCGATAACCCTGCGCGGCGAAGATCTCCATCACGTGCCGGAGGATCGGCTGTCCGGCCACGTCGAGAAGAGGCTTCGGGATGGTCTCTGTGTGCGGGTACGCCCTCGTCCCCCGACCGCCGCAGAGAATGACCGTCTTCACCGGGCCGGGACTGTAGCGCCGCCGACCCTCGGGGATGGCCGCCGTTACACTCCCACCGCGTGCGTCTCGGGGCCGAAGACCTGGCGGTGGTCATACCTACGCGGGAGCGCTGGCCCGTGTTGCAGCGGACGCTCGACGCGTTGCGCGCCCAGTCCGTGTCCGACTTCGAGGTTGTTGTGGTGGCGGATGGTGATGACGGCGGCCCTTCGGAATTGCTGGGAGCGAGGCTGCTCAGAGCAGAGAAGGGGGGCCCCGGCCGGGCCCGCAACGTCGGAGTGGCGGCGACGAACCGGCGGTTGGTCCTGTTCATCGGCGATGACATCATTCCTACGGCCAAGGTGGTGGAGAGCCACTTGGACGGCCATGCGCGACATCCCGAGACCGAATCGGCGGTCTTGGGGCTGAGCGTCTGGCACCCGGAGGTCCCGCGGAACAGGGTGATGCGCTGGATGGAGTGGTCAGGAGTGCAGTTCGACTACGACGGCATCCAGGGCGAGGACGCCGGATGGGGCCGGTTCTACTCGTCGAACGCGTCATTGAAGCGGGATTTCTTCCTCGCCGTCGGCGGGTTCGACGAGGAATTCGAATACGACTACGAGGACCTCGATTTCGCCTACCGGGCCCACGGGAACGGCATGCGACTGTGGTACGTACC
>CAZCCS010000313.1:0-4171 GCA_964497005.1 uncultured Acidimicrobiaceae bacterium
AGGCGGCTGTCGCGCTCGTGCAGCTCTCCCGTATGACCGAGCACGTCCAAAGGCGCCGCGAGGTCGCTTCACGATACGACGATGCCCTGAAGGGCCTCGAGGGGATGACCCCGCTCGGCGAGGCGGAAGGTGCGAGGGGTAACTACTACAAGTACATCGCTGTTCTCGACCGCGGCATCGACCGGGACCTGTTCAAATCGACCATGAAAGAGCGATTCGCCGTCGGGATGAGCGGGGAGGTGTACGCCACCCCCTTACACAAGGAGCCTGTATTCGCTTCGTTTGTCGAAACCGAACTGCCCGTGGCGGAGGACGTCTGCGCCCGCCACGTCTGCCTTCCGGTTCATTCGGACATGGCCGACTCGGAGGTCCAGCAGGTGATCGACGGGGTGCTTGGGACACTGACGGAGATCCGGAGATGAGGGGCACGTGAAGCTCGAACGAGCATTGTTCGTTTCCGGATCGTTGGGTAAGGGCCACGACGTCCTGGCCGAGGCATGCTCGTCCGCTCTCGCGGAGCGGGGAGTCGAATGTAGGACTGTCGATGCGATGCTTCTCCTCGGTTCAGGGCTGAGCTCGGTGGGTGATTGGGTATTCCGCAGGTTGCTGTCTGTCAACGCGATTTACGACGCCTTCCACTTCTCTCAGCTTCGCGACGACGGGCGCATCGGTCGTTTCATGGACAAGGCGGCGCTCGACCACATCGATCCCCACCTACGCAAAATCGTTGACGATTTCGATCCGCAGCTGCTGGTCCCGGTGTTCGCCACGGGGGCGGGTGCTGCGTCGCGGCTGAAGGCGGCGGGTTACAACATCCGTTCGGTAGTCGCGATGACCGACTCGTTCGCCCATCGCATGTGGGTCCACGAGTCGACGGACCTCTTCCTGGTCACTTCGCCGGCTGCAGGCGAGTCGGTTCGCCGCTACTGGCCCGAGGCCAAAGTCGAGGTGATCACCGCTCCTGTCCGCCCAGGCTTCTACGTCGCCCCCACCCGGCGCGAAGCCCGGCAGAAGCTTGGAATCGACGAGGACGGGCGGTGCGCTCTGCTGATGTCGGGTGCATGGGGACTCGGACCTCTAGACGGCGCTGCGGAAGCTCTGGCGTCGCAAGGAATCTGGGTGCTGGCTGTCGCCGGTTCCAACGAAAGCCTCGAAGGCCGTCTGCGAAAGCTGGCCGACCGCAACCCCTTCGTCGTCCCGTTCGGTTTCACCGACGAGGTGCCAACTCTCATGTCCGCCTGTGACGTCGTGGTCACCAGCTCCGGCGACACGTGCCGGGAAGCCAGGACGATCGGTCGCGGCATCGTGTTGCTCGACGTGGTCCCCGGTCACGGTCGGGAGAACCTCATGCACGAGCTGGAGCTGGGCGGCGCCACCGCGTGCATGGCAACGCCAGAATCGATCGCCCGCGCGGTCGTCTCGTTCGTCTCCGACCCGGTGCGGTCCAGGGTCCCCCCGTCGCGTGAAGCCCACCTCGCATCTGCCCAGTTCGTCGCCGCTGTTCAGGGTCTGGGTTTGGAAGTCCGAAGCTGACTCAAGAATCAATTGGTCAGGCGGGGGACTTCGGTCCTCTCAACGTCGCCCGGGTCGTCAAGCCCCACCCGAAGTGCCACAGCGGCCTGGTGCTGTCCTGTATCGAGTCCATTACCGAGCAGAACGAATCCACGAAGTAGGAAGCCTCCTCGGCGCTGGTCGACAACGGAGGAAGGAGCTTCAGCACGTCGACGTGGTCGCCTGCCGTCTGGGTGAGGATGTTGTGCTGCTCGAAAAGCGCGCAGACGACCATCTGGGTGAACAACCCCCGGCGGGCGAAGGTCAGCGGCGTGTAGCGATTTCGCAGCCTGCGCGAGCTCGGCCGGCCGAACTCGATGCCGATCATCAGCCCACGGCCGCGCACGTCCGTCACCAGCTCGTACCGCTCAGCCGCGGCGGACAGGTCCGCCTGGAGGCGTGCTCCCACCGATGCGGCGTTCGCGATCAGTCCTTGATCGTCTATAACCGACAGCGTCGCCAGACCCGCCGCCATCGCAAGGGCGTTGCCTCCGTAGGTGGAGTCGTGAACGAGAACCCTGTCCATGGATGAGTACACCCGCTCCAGGATCTCCGTGGACGTGAGGGTCGCAGCCACAGGTACGAAGCCACCTGACAATGTCTTGGCGACCGTGACGATGTCGGGGTGGACGCCGTCGTGCTCGTGGCAGAGGAATCGGCCTGTCCTGCCAAGGCCGGTCTGCACTTCGTCGCAGATGAGCAGCGCTCCTTTGCGGTGCAGCATGTTGGCGGCTTCGCGCAGGTACCCATCGGGTGCGACCCTTACGGTCTTCCCTTGGATCGGCTCGACGATCAGAGCCGCGACGTCCCCCACTTGAAGTTCCGCGTTCAGCGCCTCCAGATCGCCGAAAGGAACTGCTGTACCTGGGAGCATGGGGCCGAACCCCGAGCGGAACTCACGCGCTCCGTTGACTGACAAGGAACCTGCGGTCAGCCCGTGGAACGCATGGTCGCAGTACAGAATCCTCGGTCGGCTGGTGAAGTACCTCGCGAACTTCAAAGCCGCCTCGACAGCTTCTGTTCCTGTGCTCGAGAAGTAGACCCGGTCGAGGGTCGGAACCCGCTCGATGAGCGCTTCCGCAAGCAGACCCGCCAGCAGCGGGGTGTCCATCTGCACCATGTCGGCCAAGCCGGCATCGAGCGCGTCGTGCAGCGCCCGGCGCACGTCGGGATTCGACCGGCCGACGCCGAACACCCCGAAGCCCGAAAGGTAATCGAGATACCGCTCGCCCGAGTCGTCGTACATGTACGAGCCCTCAGCCCCCTCCCAGCGGCGGTCGAATCCGATCGAGCGAAGGACCCGCGACGTCTGTGGGTTGAGGTACTTGGACCAGAGGGCGGCGCCCTCACCTTTTCGAGCCTGAATGATGCTGAGGAGGTCGAAACCCATGCCAGCTATGAGCCTAGGGCACTAGGAGCCAACGGCTGCCCGCAACGACTGCTTCAGCGACTTGGTGGTAGCCAGGACCGCGCTCGGCTCGTACCCGCAATGCGCCATGCAGTTGGCGCAGCGAGGATCACGACCCTTGCCGTAACGATCCCAGTCAGTGGTTTCGATCAGCTCCTTGTAGGTCTCCGCGTAACCGTCCGCCATCAGGTAGCAGGGACGCTGCCACCCGAACACGGAATAGCTCGGTATGCCCCACGGTGTGCACTGAAAGTCGACCTTTCCTTCGAGGAAGTCGAGGAACAGGGGGCTGTGGTTGAAGCGCCAACGCTTGCGGCGGCCGTCGGCGAACGCCTCGGCGAAGAGCTGCTGCGAGGTTCTCGGAGACAGAAAATGTACCTGGTCAGGCGCCTTCTCGTACGCGTAGCCAGGGGAGATCATCATCTGGTCGACGTGCAGGTCGTCGTTCAGGTAGTCGAGCACCTCCCGCACAGTCTCAGGCGAGTCGGTGCTGAAGAAGGTGCTGTTGGTCGTCACCTTGAACCCCTTCTCCTTGGCCTTCCTAACGGCGGCCACCGCCTTGTCGAACGTTCCCTCACGGCTCACCGACTCGTCGTGGCGTTCTCGGAGCCCGTCTATGTGCACCACCCAACTGAACCGGGTATTCGGCTCGAAGCGGTCCAGCTTGCGCTCGAGAAGCAGAGCGTTCGTGCACAGGTACACGTAACGTCCGCGGTCGAGAAGAGCCTTGGTCATCTTGTCGATGTCTGGGTGAAGCAGCGGTTCCCCTCCCGCGATCGAGACCATGGGGGCGCCGCACTCCTCGATCGCCGCAACCGCCTGCTCGACGGACAGCCTCTTGCGGAGTATCTCGGTCGGGTACTGGATCTTGCCGCAGCCGTTGCATTCGAGATTGCAAGCGAACAGCGGCTCGAGCTCCACGATCAGGGGGAACTTGTCACGACCGGCGAGCTTCTGCCGCAGCAGGTAGCTGCCGATCTTCATGCTTTGGCGTAGCGGAATTCCCACCTAGCGAACCTCCTTGGGTAAGGGATAGTTGACGTTTTCGACTCGCACCGCGCGCTCCTCGACTGCGACCGGACCCAGCCCACGCAATGCCTCGACCAGCCGGTCGACGAGGACCGGCGGGGCGGAGGCCCCTGCGGTCACACCGACGGTCTTGGTGCCCTTGAGCCACCCGAGTTGCAGATCCTTCTCGTCGTCGACCATGAC
>CAZCCS010000314.1:0-4162 GCA_964497005.1 uncultured Acidimicrobiaceae bacterium
CACAGTTCGCGAGCTGCGCGGCCAGCGCCAGGCGATCTCGATCGCCACGTCCGACCAGCCTGGCGGCCCTTACCGGGACGCCAGCACAGGTCCGTTGATCTACCAGTCGGATCTTGGCGGATCGATCGATCCGAGCCCGTTCGTCGATGCCGACGGCGCGGCGTACCTGTTGTGGAAGGCCGACTCCAACGCGATCAATCGGCCGTCGACTCTTTGGATTCAGCGGCTTAACGATGAAGGAACTGCACTGGTCGCGCAGCCGATGACGTTGCTTGCCCACGACGCACGATGGGAGACCCCGCTCATCGAAGCCCCATCTCTCGTCAGACGCGGCGACACCTACTTCCTGTTCTATTCGGCCAACTGGTGGAACACCGATCGTTACTCGATCGGGTACGCGACCTCATCGAGCGTGACCGGTCCTTACAGCAAGGTCACCACCAAGCGACCGTGGTTCGCGTCCGATGCCGCCGTGGCGGGGCCGGGCGGGCAGGAATGGTTCCTCGACCACTCGGGTCAGCTCTGGATGACCTATCACGGTTGGACCCCGGGAAACGTCGGCTACCCCCACGGGGCGCGCAGCCTGCGTCTGGCGCGGGTGTCCATGGCCAACGGTCTACGGATTGAAGGGCCCCAGTAACAGGTCTCCATCGAGATAGTCGTGACTAGGCCTGAGCCCACCTTTCGGCGATCCCGAGGGATGCGCGACCGGCCGATGCGTTCTTGCCGGTCTTGATGAGCAACAGGCCGTTAGACACGAGCTCGAGGTAGCCCCAGTCCCAGATCCGCTCAGCGTCGGTCCCGGTCAGCTCCGCCAGTAGATGGGCGCGCTGTACACCCCGCTCGACCGGATCGCCATCGAGCAGCCCGTCGAGGTACTCGCGCATGGATATAGATAGGTCGTACTCGGGTTCGGCACACAGCCCGTCCGGATCGATAAGGCGAAACTCGCCGTTAGCCCCCGGCTGCTGGAGCGTGTTCCACGCATGAGCGTCCCCGTGTACCAGAACGCTTCGGTGGCCGGCGTCTGAGTGGCAGAGTTTGTCAGCCAGTCGTCCGGCGTGGTCGATAACCGTGACGGAAGCTGGCCGGTCGAGGTGCTCCCAGGTGTCAGAGATGAAGGAGCCCAGCCATGCGGCTCTTTCGAAGCCAGAAGGAAGTTCGGTGACCGGCACGACGGCCCAGACCTGACGGAGCAACCCGCAAATGATCTCGAGTTGGTGGGACGGAGGAAACCCGAGGTCGGCCAACCGACTTCCGAGGCGTTCGATGAGCAACGCATGACGATCGGGGTCGTAGTCCAGGATGCGCACGCAGCCTCGGCCATGCACCTCTTGAAGCACCCGGGCCTCTCGGTCCAGGGTGTCCCATCCGTCGATCTCCGCCGGCATGGCGAGTTTGAGCACCACCTCCGTACCGTCGACCGTCGTCCCAGCCGCTACAAACGAGGCAGTGCCTCCGTCCAAAGACTCGCCGATCCGTAGGTCCCACAGCGTCGCCACCTCTCTGACAAGTCGGGGAAGGTCAGCCACCCAGGTGACGCACTCGGTTCCCTCGGCCACGGCCTTCCGCCGCAGTTCGTCAGAGATGCGGATCTCACGGACCACCCCATGAATACTTCTGCACACGCAGCACACACACAACCGGCGGATCAAGGCGCAATGTCATTGGGTCGGGCATTCAGGTCTCCCGGCCAACATTGGCCACTTACGCAAATATGGGATCATCCGTCGCTGGAAAGTCCGCCCCCACCCACTTGGTTGTGCGAGGCTGGCGGCCTGCAATCCGTAGATCCTCCCATCCGGTGGGCACAGCCCTCACCGAAGCTCCGTCGGCTGCGGCGACTGGAGGTAACCGTGCCCGCCGGCGTCCTGGTGGTTCTCGCGGTGGGGCTGGGAGCCGCTGGCGGCAGTGTCGTGGCCGGCGTGGTGGTAGCCATCGTGCTTTTTGCGGTCGGACTCGTCCTCGACTGGATGCTCGGCAGGAGGTTCCGCGCCTGGGGTTATGCAGAACGGGATGACGATCTCATCGTGCGACGCGGAGTCATGTTCCGCCGGGTGTCGGTCGTCCCGTATGGACGCATGCAGTTCGTGGACGTGACCGCCGGGCCACTCGAGCGGGCGTTCGGGTTGGCGACGGTGCAACTGCATACTGCGGCAGCCACGACCGACGCGCGCATCCCGGGGTTGCCGGCCGAGGAAGCGGCCCGACTGCGCGACCAACTGGCTGCGCTGGGCGAAAGCAGGGCAGCAGGGCTGTGATCGACGGGCCGGGGCAGGGGAACGACCCGCCTCCAAATGACTGGCGTCCAAATGACTGGCGCCACAACGACTTGCGGCCGGAGGCGCCGGCGCTGGCCGGACAATGGCAGCGCTTCCATCCGGCCACCCCGATCGTGCGCGCGGGCCCGGGCGTGATCGCCATAGCCGTGATCGCCATCTCCCAGAGGGCCAACTCGCAGAACCGAACGGCCGACCTGATTCGCATCGGCGTGGTGCTCTTCTTCGTGCTGCTGAGCGCCGTGTCGTGGTTCGTCACCAGGTGGAGGGTGGCGGAGGGAGCGGTCCAGATCGAAACGGGCGTGCTGAGGCGGTCGTCGCTTCGATTTCCTCTGGCGCAGATACAGGCCGTCGACATAGTCCGGCCAGGCCTTGCCAGGATCTTCGGGCTGGCGGAACTCCGAGTGCGGATGGCGTCGGGTAGCCGCTCGACTGGTCGGCTCGCCTATATGCCGGACGCAGATGCCGAAGCCGTGCGAAGTCGCCTGCTCAAACTGCACCAAGAAGCGACCCCCGCCGGTCCGCCTCAGACCAGCCAGGAGTGGGCACCGCTTTACGTCGTCGACAACGCCCGACTGGTCGGCTCCATCCTCTTGAGCGGCCCGGCAGTAGTGCTGTTCGCGATCATCATCAGCCTGATCTTCGTAGCCGCGCTGGCACCGGGTGCGACCGGCGGCGTGGTGGCCGGGACCCTCAGCAGTCTGATCGCGCTGGCCGGCGGGGCTTGGGCCCGCTTCAACGGGCTGTACGGTCTGAGCCTCGGCGCCGGTCCCGATGGCCTCCACATGCGGAGCGGGCTCGTGCAGACCACCGCGGAGACCATCCCGTGGGGCCGGATCCAGGCACTTCGCACGGTGCAACCGGTCCTGTGGCGCCTGCTTGGCTGGTACCGCGTGGAGGCCGACGTCGCCGGCCACAACATCTCCGGTCGCCGCGACCGAGCAGCGAAGAGGGCTGGCCGGGCGCTGATCCCCGTCGGCACGCGCGCCGAAGCCGAGTGGCTCGCTGAGCTGGTGATGCCAGGAACACCCGACAACCTCTCCCGGCCTCCGAGGCGAGCCATGTGGAAGACACCCCTGCGTTACCGGAAGCTTTCGTTTGCCAGCAACGACTACTACGCGGTCACCACTAGCGGACGGTTGCGCCGGGTCATAGACCGGGTCCCGCTGGCCAAGATCCAGAGCATCCGCTGGACCGAAGGGCCGGTGCAGCGCCGGCTCGGTCTGGGGAGCGTACATTTCGACACCGCCGGCCGCAGCGTGTTCGCGGTGGCGAGGGACCGCGACTCCACCGAGGCGGACCGGATACTCGCCACCCTGCCCGACGCCGCTCGGCGCGCCAGGAACGCAACCCCGACCCGGAGGTAGAGCCCCTGGCGGTTTCTACCCGCCGGAGGTGACCTAGGTGGTCGATGTCGGTGGAGGCTGCGCCCCCGCCGCCCGGCCCAGCGCCCCGCCCTCCGCCCTCCCCACCGGCAGGCTTTGTGGAACCTTCGGTTGCCCGATCGATGAATAGTGGAACGAACGCGATAGAGCGCGAGCGCAGCGTCTGCCACTATTCGTCCGCGGAACTCACTTAAGTTCCACAAAATGGGCCGGCGGCCGGGTTAGCGCAACGTTTTGGTGCGCAGCCCGACGATTTGTGCAAAGTCAACCAACGGCTACTTCCAGAAGCGGGCTCGCGATGATCGGCTTCGCCCCCGGTTGGCTCTCGAAGCGCAGGCAGCGGCTAGGGCCTCGCCCTTCAGCGCGCCGCGGCCCTGGCTTGGGCCATGTCCTGCGCGACGCTCTCCTCGGCCGAGTGGCCCCAGAACCCGTGCGGCGCCAGGAGGTAGTCGATGAGCTCCTGTAGTTGGATGCCGTAAGTGGCCCGGAGCTCCGTCA